>JALYLL010000361.1 GCA_030774255.1 Chloroflexota bacterium
CCGAATTCTGGGAAGGCGCGGAGCTCGTGCTCTCACATCACGAACGCCACGACGGCGCCGGCTACCCGCGTGGACTCAAGGGTGACGAGCTGCCCATCGAGGTGTCCGTGATCTCGGTGGCGGACACGTACGACGCGATGACGACGGACCGGCCGTATCGAAAGGGTCTCGCCTGGGACACGGTGCGCGCCGAGCTCGTTCGTCAGCGCGGCAAGCAGTGGCGTGAGCGCGCCGTGGATTCCTTCATCGAGATGATCGACGAGGAACGGCGCAACGCACGCGTGGAAAGAACGCAGCCCACGCCGGGTCCCGCGCAACCCGCGGCGCACGCGCTAACTTAAGCGCCCGTGGTGGAGCGGCTGGAGCACACGTTCAACTGGGCTCGCGTGGGTGGCGCGGCTCTGATCTTCTTTCTGGGGCCGTTTTTCCCGAACATCGGGACCACGTACCTGGTCGCTCTCGGCGTGTTCGTCCTCGGCTACGCCATGGTCGTTTACTGGCTGATGCAGTCGAAGCCCGGGACTTTCGAGCGGCTAACGCGTGTGATGTTCGTTCTCGACATTGGCATCGTGTCGTCGGCGATGCTCGTCTTCTCGTCGGACCCGAGCTGGACCACATGGGTGGTCGGCAGTCTCATCATCATCGCGGGCGGCTTCCGTTTCGGGACCGCGGGCGCCTTCACCGCCGCCGGCGCCGTCTCGCTCGCGTACGTGGCGATCGCCGCCTACCGCTCCGAGGTGTTCGGCTTCACAGCGGAGCCCTGGCGTGTCGCGTTCCACGTCAGCGTGTTCATCCTCGCCGCGTACATGATGTCGGGCCTTCTCCGCGAGCTCGAGCACTTGCGGGCACAGCGAGAGAAATTCGTACGACAGGCCGTCGAGGCCGCCGCGCTCAGGCAGGCCGACCGGATCAAGAGCGAGTTCCTCGCGGCGATGTCCCACGACTTCCGCAGCCCGCTCACTGTCGTGCGAGGCGCCGTCGAGCTCCTTCTCGGCGAGCGGCCGGGCAGCCTCACTTCAGCTCAGCGTGAGCTCGCCGAGAGCGCGGAGCGGAACGTCCGCCGCCTCGAGGACTTCACCGCCCAGCTCCTCGAGATGGCGCGCCTCGAAGAAGGACAGATCGCGCTCGACAAGGAGGAGATCGACGCCATCGCGCTCGTTAGGGACGTCGTCGCGGATCATGCGATCCTCGCCAAGCAGAAGCGGCAGTGGATCTCACTCGACGTCGATCCCGACCCGCCGCATGTCGTCGCGGACCGGAGCAAGATGCATCAGGCGCTCGCCAATCTCATCGTCAATGCGATCCGCTACGCGCCGCAGGGCACGCCGATCCTGGTGGCGGCACATCGCAGGGGAGACGAGCTCCGCATCGAGGTGCGCGATCACGGTCCCGGGATCGCGGCGGAGGACCGGCAGCGCATCTTCGACAAGTTCTTCCGCGGTCACAACGCGGATGGGACGGCCGGCTCGGGTCTGGGGCTCGCGATCGCACGATCTCTCGTGATGCTCCACGGAGGGACCCTCGAATACGAGGAGAATCCGGGCGGAGGGTCCGCGTTCGTGACGGTCCTGCCGCTCGCGTCTTGAAGGTACTCATCGTCGACGACGAGCCCGACGTCCGCGCGCTCGTGCGAAGCGCGCTCTCCTACGCGCGGCAGGATCTGACCGCGGTCGAGGCCGCGGATGGGGACGAGGCGCTCGCCATGATCCATTCGGAGCGGCCGGACCTCGTCGTTCTCGATCTCGCGCTGCCAAAGCGCGATGGTTTTACGGTGCTCGAGCAGGTCCGCGAGAAGACCGACCTGCCGATCATCGTGCTGACCGCGCGTGGTCTCGAAGAGGACAAGATCAAGGGGCTGCGACTCGGCGCGGACGATTACCTCACGAAGCCGTTCTCTCCGCGCGAGCTCGTTGCGCGGATCGAGAGCGTGCTGCGGCGCTCGGCACCGCGCGCGCCGCGATCAGGGACGATCGATACGCATGACCTCGCGATCGACCTGACGGCCCGGCGCGTTCGGCGCGCCGGCAAGGACATCCACTTCACGCCCACCGAGTTCAACCTGCTCGCGGAGCTTGCGAGCCACCCCGGCGAAGCGCTCACGCACGACGTGCTGCTCACGCGCGTGTGGGGGCAGGAGTACCGCTATGAGACGCAGTACCTGAAGGTGTACGTCGGACGGCTTCGCGACAAGATCGAGCCCGCACCCGATGAGCCCACGCTCATCCAGACTGTCCGCGGTGTCGGCTACCGATTCGCGCGCATCGACGAATGACGCGCGGCGGGCGCCGCTGAAATCATTTCAGCCACACGAGGTCGCCGAAGAAGAAGTCCTGACCCTGGGCGAGCGTGCGGATGTTTCCGTTCGCGAGCGTAAGCACGAAGAAGGCGCCGGTCCCGACGTACGCGACCTGCGCTCCGTCCGGCGACCATGCGGGCACCACATCGTCCCCCGTTTGGCCAACGACCTTGACGCTCGTGCCGTCGCACGGAGCGATGTTCAGCTCCGACGGGATGTTGAGATGTGCAGCGCCCTTCGCGTCCGACGTCGGAGTTGAGGGCACTCGCGAAACCGTATGCCCGGCCGCCGAGAACACGATCTCGCAGCCGGTCGGGGCGAAGCGCGGAGCCTGGAGGTACCACCACGTGTCCTTCGTCTTGAAGAAGGGCCGTGGGTTCGAGCCATCGACGTTCGCGACCCAGAGGCCGTCGGGCTGACCCTGCGTCAGATGCACGTACACGATGAGCTTGCCGTCAGGCGAAAGCGCGGGGTCGGCGCCGTTCATGACGAGGCGCTTCCGTTCGCCAGTCCGCAGATCGAGCCGCTCGAGCGAATCCTCGTTGCCGACGAACGAGCCAGCCTGGATGATCGCGGCGCGGCGGTGGAAATAGAGAATGTTGCCCGTCGCGTCGAAGCGCGGTGATGCGTAGAAGACGTTGTCGCTCTCGTGTTGCACGACCGGCTTGTAGCCGGTCCCGTCGAGGTTGATGGTGTAGAGGTCCGACCCGAAGCCAGTTTTCTTGTCAGGCTGCTGCGTTAGGGCGAAGACGATCGACTTGCCGGAGGGGTGAAGGACCGGCGTCGCGGGCGCGCTCTGCGCGGGCAGATCGACGATCCGCCCTATCGCGTGACCTCCACTGTCGAGCGCGAGAAGACCGGCGGGATTCGCCAGGACGAACGATGCCTGAAGCCCGACGCCGGAGCTTGCCGGAGGCGTCGCTGGCGGCGCCGCGCAGGCCACGACCGCACCTGCGATGAGCGCCGCGGCAAAGACCCGGGGGATGGGGGGCGAAGCCCCCCAATGGCTCATACGATCACCTCACCCGCTGTCTTCACCTGCTCGCGAATGCGGTCCTTGATGAGACGGGAGCGCCGCGCGTAGTGCTGCACGGCGCTGACGAATGCCGCGTGCGACCATGTGAGCGGCGACACCGACAGCGGCTCACCGGTGTACGGATGGACCTGCTCGGACAGGACTCCGGACGGGAGCGCGCGGCGCGCGCACCAGTCGAGGTACGCCCGCGGACGGTCGAGGTCCGCGGGCTTGTCGGCGATCGCGATGAGATGCTCCGCCATCCACAGGGTCGCAACGAACCACGGGTTGCCCGGGACGCTCGCGATGTCGGACGAGACCTGAAAGTAGTAGTCGTTCTCGTACCGCGCGATGCCGCCCACCGGCGTCCGCACCGATAAGCGATCCTCGATCGCGCGCATCGTCGAACGGATGCGATCGTCGGTCGCCGGAAGAAGACCGAAGAGGAAGATGCCCGCGAGCGAGATGTCGATCGTCGCGTCCTTCACGATCGTGCCATCGGGCAGCACGTTGATCGTCCGCACGAACCGGCCGCGTTCGGCGTCCCAGAGATGGACGAGCGCGGCGTCCCGTATCTCCTGCGCGGCCACCGCGTAGCGCTTCGCGAGCTCGTGCTGGCCGAACGCCACGGCGAAGTTTCGAGCGGCGGTGAGCCCAGCCCAGACGGCCGCGGTCGTGAACGCGTGGATCCCACGGCGCTCCTCCCACAGGTCGAACGACGGCGCCGGCAGCTTGGTGCGGGGCTCGCGGTAGGTCGCCATGAAGTCGGCGCCTGTCCGAACAAGCTTGCGGTAGAGCGGGCGGATGAACTCGATGTCGCGGTCGCGGTCGTAGTGCTGCCAGAGCGCCCAGATCGGAAGGCCGGTCTCGTCCTCCTGTATCGGCAGCTCGAGACGGCCGTCGGGCGTGGACCACGCGTGCCACGACGAGCCGAGCGAGCCGTCGGGGTTGTACTTGTGAAGGAGGTAACCCTCCCGCGTGATGAGCTCGCCGCACAGGAAGAAGAAGCGGCGCGTCACCTCGCCGTATCCCGCCAGGTCGAGCGCATCGGCGACCAGCGCGCCATCCCGCGGCCATAGATAGGAGTACGTGTCCCGGTTGAACCGCAGAACGTCGGAGTCGTTCGCCGCGATGATCGCGCCGCGGTTGTCGACCTGCGTTCGGATCACGAGAGTCGACCGCTTGTAGAGACCGTTGATGTCGTCGGGCAGATGCTCGGTGATGGTCTCGTCCTTGTTGGCCCAGAGCCTCCAGTAATCTTTCGTCCGCGCGAGGAACGACGCGGGCGTCCGCTCGCGCACGAGCTTGTCGAGCTCGCGGACGTCCTCGTAGGCCTGCCCGGCCGCGATCCAGAAGACCGCGGTCGCGGTGCCCCTCGCGGGGACGGTCACGGCGACCATACCCACGCTATCGATCGAACCTTGCGCGACCGGGTTGCGCGAGAGCTCGCCGTCCTCCGCGTCGCGCCACGTGCCTTCCTTGCCGGGCGCGTCCTTCTGACCGATCGCGAACGACGAAAGGCCGTATGCGCTCCCGCCGCTCGACCCCGAGATGAGGAAGTAGCGGCGTCCTTTGTAGTGGACGACCGCCTGGCTCCGCGGGTCGTAATAGGCGGAGTCGCCGGTGTCGTTCCCATAGAGATTCGCGTCGAAGTGCTGGAAGAACCGGACCTGCCGCTCGCGCCCGAACGCGTCTTCGACGGTGACCTCTTTGAAGTAAATGTTGCGATCGAAGTCGACGGCGTCCCGGAAGCGCAGGCTCAGACCCAGCTTCGAATGCACGAGCGTCGTGTCGCCGACAAGGGTCTCGTGCTCGTACGTAATGTGGCGATCCCAGCCGTCGTCACCGGTCCACGCGAAAACGCCATCGACCCAGACGCCGAATCGCGACGGATCGCCGACCGTGTGGTTCTCCTGCCCGACATTCGGGTAGTAGATGTCGCGCAGTTGGTAGCGCGAATCAAAGTTGACTAAGTAGTCGCCGTTGCCGAGCGGGAGATCGCGCGGCATCGAGGGCTAGTTCGTCGCGGGGCGCCTGGTCGCGTTGAGGTAGCGCTCCGCGTTCGCGATCACGCCGCCGAGGTCGCCGCGCTCCAGGAGATCGGTGCGTATGAGCGGGCCACCCACGCCGAATCCGACGACACCAGCGCGGAGGTAGTCCGGGACCTCGTCGAGGTCGATGTTGCCTGTCGCGACGAGCGGAAGGTGCACGAGAGCCCGCCGCACGTTCGCGATGAAATCCGGACCGCCGATCGCCGATACCGGGAACACCTTGATGAAGTCGGCGCCGAGCTCCGCGGCCCTGACCATCTCGGTCGGCGTCATCGTGCCCGGCATGCTCATGGCATCGCGCGCCCGCGCGGCCTCGATCATCTCTGGCACGAGCACCGCGCTGACGAGGAAGCGCGCTCCTGCGGAAAGCGCCTGCTCGGCCTGGGCACCGGAGAGGACCGTCCCCGCGCCGACGATCGACCCGCGAGCAGAGAACGCATCGTCGAGCGCGAGTTCTTCGATGATCTCGAATGCATCCGGCACCGTGAGCGTGATCTCGACGAGTCGCACGCCCGCCTCGCTCATCGCGTGTGCAGCCTGACGTGCGATCTGCGGGCTGCCCGTCCGAATGACCGCGACGAGCCGATCTTCACCGAATATCCGAATCAGATCGCGGCGAACGGCGAGCGGCCTCTGAGTTATCGCCATCTAGAGGATGGTACGTGCTGACGAAGCGCTGAAATGCGCGCCGCCAACCCCACCGAGGGCCCCCGCGCGGTGGGGCACCGGCCGAAGGCCGGGGGGTCCGCCGCCGCGTAAAGAGGGTTTCGGTGGGGTTGGCGGCAGTACGGCGGGTTCGATCAGTCCTCGATCTCCGTGCCAATGTGCAAGATCCCCTCGACAGCTCCGTCGCGACCTCGAACGGGCTGGAACATGAGGTTCAGGCGCGTGTCCCGGTACGTGCCGTCCGGATGACTGAATCGCGCGGGAGCTCCGCCCACGGACCACGGCTCGCCGGTGCGGTACACGCGATCGAGCGCTTCGCCGAACGTGGTGTCGAGCTCTGGATAAGCGTCGACCACGGCCTTGCCGACCAGATCATCGCGTCCAGCGACGCGCGCGGAGACCGTATTCACGAAGGAATAGATGTGCCGCGGGCCCCTCGTGACCGACACCATGAACGGCGCGCTCGCGTACGCGTCGGTCGTTTCCGCGACCTCCGGACGCGCGCCTCCGCCGCGCCAATCGGGACGCTCGATGTCGTCGAGGCCAACTCCGGCATTGGAGAGCACCGCCGCAATGAGCCCGGCGCGGTTGCTCGTCTGGTACGCGCGGAAGAGACGGGAGAGCCGCGCCGTGATTGCCCGGTCTGAGACGCCGAGCTCGGCCGCGATCTGTTTTGTCGCGAGGCCGCGCGCGACGAGTGAAATGAGGCGAGCCTGGCCCGCTGTGAGCTTCGGCGCGAGCACGGGCCGACGATAGCTCGGTCCCAAAAGGTTCCGATTTCGACATCTTCACGCCGATGAGAGCCTGCGTTCTCATGTTGAGGTGAGGAAGGCGGTGGTCATCGCGCGCGACGCCGATGAACGAGCGCTCTTGATCGAGCTGCTCCACGAGATCGGCCTCGAGGCCTTGGTAGAGACCGTGATTCCGAGCGCCGTGACGGATCCGGCGATCGTTCTGACGGATCTCGGAGCGCGCTACGACGCGACGAAGGGCAGGGCCGCGGTTCGCCGACTGCGCGAGCGCTGGCCGCACGCGCCGGTCATCCTTCTGACGTCACATCGTGCGGCGACCGAGGAGTCCGATCAGCTCGGCGCTAATGCCCTCATCTTGAAGCCGTTCGACGTCGACGACCTGACCGATGCGGTGCGCACGCTCATCGCTCGATCAGAAGGACGCGAGCTGGAGCCCCGTCTCCGTCTAGGAGCTTGATCGGAGCGCACACCAGCTCGTACTGACCCGGGGCGACGCCGCGAAGGTCGAGACCCTCGATGATCACGACGCTCGCTCCGAGCAAGGTCTTGTGGACGGGATACCCCTCCTTCTCGGGCCCCTGCGGCTCGATGGATAAGTAGTCGACGCCGACGAGCCTTATCCCGTGCGCGACGCACCATCGTGCGGCGCTCGCGTTGATCGTCGTGAAGTCCCGCGTGAAAGCGGCGGTCGGGTCGCCCCAGCGCGCGCTGTTGGGCGTCTTGAAGAGGATCCGCTCGGTCTTCGTCGGGACCTTCGCGCGATCGAGCCAGTCGCCGGAGACATGCCCTGGTCCGTCGAAGGCCACGACGACGCAGGGACCGACGAGCGCCTCGAGCGGCAGCTTGTCGGCGGTGTGGCCGCCCTCCAGGAAGTGGAGCGGCGGATCGACGTGGGTTCCGGCGTGATCGCTGATGGACACAACCGAAACGTTCGCGGTGTCGCCTTTGGCGATGCGGCGAAGAGGCTCGATCTTCGGGCTGGGCTCGCCGGGCCAAGTCACCATATCGGGCCGCAACACGAGCGAAACATCGTGAATCTTCACTCGCGCAGAATAGTCGCGATGACCACCATCTCCACCGACGTCGAGCGGGTGTTCCGCGACTCGGGCGCCCTCCACGAGGGGCACTTCATCCTCGCGTCAGGACGACATTCCCCTTTGTATCTCGAGAAGTTCCAGGTGCTTCAGCACCCGGTGGAGACCGAGCGTCTCTGTGCCGCGCTCGCGTCGTACGCGAGATCGCTCGATATCGAGACGGTGGCCGGACCCACGACCGGCGGGATCATCCTGGCGCACGAAGTCGCACGGCAGCTCGGCATCCGGGCGATCTACGCGGAGCGACGCGCGGGCGCCGGCCGCGAGTTCCGCCGCGGGTTCGCGCTCCGACCCGGAGAACGCGTGGTAGTGGTCGACGACATCATGACCACCGGCGGCTCGGTCCAGGAGACGATCGACGCGGTACGGTCGGCGGGCGGGGAGGTTGCCGGAGCGGCGGTGCTCGTCGATCGATCCGGTGGGGGGGCACAGTTGGACGTCCCAATCGAAGCGCTGTGGCGCCTCGAGATTCCGACCTACGCGCCGGCCGAATGTCCACTGTGCGCAAAAGGTGTTCCCGCGACGCATCCCGGCACCACTCCTGCTCCGGTAGCGGCAGAGAGATGAAGGA
>JALYLL010000362.1 GCA_030774255.1 Chloroflexota bacterium
CCCATCTTCTGAGTACCGTCCGATGAAGTAGACATCTACGGCGCGCCAGCGATAGATCTTGTACAGACGATGCTCGGCGCCTCCACGGAATGTGGCCCACTCGCGCCCGATCTGCGATGTCCGCAGGTCCTCCGCGCCTGCGGCGCGGAGACGTTCGAGGAGCTCCGCGTGGCGTGCATCCTCTGCCCAGTTCGACGGGCCCGGCGCGCCCTCGCCTACCGCGTGGCGCACCGTAGTTATGAGGTGGTCGATATCGAATGGCTTGGGAATGACACCGGCGATCCGGGCCGACTGTGCGCGCTTGCTCGTCCCGATCATCGCCTCCTCGCGGTCGGCGGTATGTCCGGTGAACATCAACGCGGGGACAGGCCGCTCGCGCGAAGCGAGCCAACTCGCAATATCCCAGGAGAGCCCGTACCCCGCTCCGTGTGCGCCGTCGAGCAGCACGCAGTCAGGTTCGAGCCGGTCAATCGCCGCCTTCAGCTCGCGCTCGCTCGGAACATACAGGCAGGAGACCGCAAACCCCTCATCAACGAGGATCGTCTGTACGATCTCGGCGATGTCGCGGTCGTTGTCGACGACGACGATCTTCTTCTTCGCGGCTGGTCCGCGAGCTTCCATCCAACCTTTAACGTCGCCTAGCGTCGCCCGTTAGCAGACGCCCGCCGTCCCCCTCGCTTCAGCACGCGATTCGCTTGTGGTGCCGGACGGAACTCAACGATGGTCGCGCGAGGAGGCGAAGTCGTAGCAAACGCACGTCGCGGCGCTGATACCGATTCGATTTGCGCGGCGACCGACGAGAAGAGGCCGCGATCACTGCGCGCCGCCCGTCCCGCCCGCGCGCAGCTGGTACACGACGCGATCCCGCTGCTGTTTGTGGGCTCGGTCGTGTGAGGAGCTTCCACGAGCGGGCCGACCTTCTCCATCGGGTCAGCCTCCGGGCCGTTGTTGATTGCGCTGCCGAGGGTGAAGCGCCGATGTACGGATTAGCGCGCATCCGTCACCCGGGTACCAGGCAACCCTCCCTGCCGGTTAGAACAATCCACGAAACGTTGAAGCTGATCGGGTGGGGTGGACTGGGGCGTCGTCGCTGCGCGTCATCGTCGCAGATGACGACGCCTCGGTGAGACAACGAATCCGCCGCGCCATAAATACCGCACCAGATCTAGAGCTCATCGCAACTGCGCGCGATGGCTCCGAGGCCTGGGGCACCGCGCTCGAGTTGCGTCCGGACGTACTGGTGCTTGACGACAGGATGCCGATCGTCGATGGGCTTGGCGTGTTGGCGAGGCTGCGAAGGGAAGCGCCTGACATCCGAATCGTGATGTACGTAGAGAACCCGGCGAACTGTCTCGAAGCAGCCGAGTTCGGTGCCGCTGGCTGCGTCCCTAAAGGCTGGCCGCTGGACGCGCTCTTGTCGGCGATCCGCACGTCAGGTGCTGAAACGAGAGATGGTCCGCAACGGAGAACGCGGTAGGCCGATTTCCAGTTGCGCCTAGCTGCGGCGTACTTGGAAGCGGAGCTTGCCTCAGCAAAAACGCGCGAGTCATCGGAGCTTGGCGCCCACGTCGTTGTCTCCGAATCATTGGTGCCGCCCGGTCGCTATGGTTCGCTAGCGACGATGAAGCGGTAGCCGCGGGCCGGGACAGTCTCGATGTACTGGGGGCGGTGGGCATCATCCCTCAGCTTCTTGCGCAGGCTACTGAGGTGACGCGCGAGCGCATTGTTTCGAGGCTCGGGGCCGGTACGCCCGAGCGCGTCCGCAAGTTCGCGATAACTCGCCATCGCACCGGGCTTCGCGGCCAGGGTGTAAAGAAGGATGTGCTCGCCCGGCGAGAGCCTTAGCTCGTCGTCCCCTGGCGGATACGTCGGTGCAGAGCATCAATTCTAAGATCGGCAACCCGAAGAGGGGCCACGCGGCGGGCCGGCGGGATTCCGTTGGGTCGCAACGGGACCAGCATCGATCCGGCGCGGCCACTCAGAGCGTCACGCGCCGGGATCGCATCGGGCTCCCGCCGATTCCCAGCGAGCGCCCAACTGCACGCTTCGAGCGGAGTTCTACCTCGAAAACAACTCTCTTTAAGCGATCGCCACGCTGGGCGGGGGTCGAGCGGAGGTCGAGCGGGAGCACCTCCGCGAAGATCTCAACGCGCGCAAGTCGCGCGGCCATCGAGGACCTTCCGGCGCTTCATCGAGCGGTTCACCGCC
>JALYLL010000363.1 GCA_030774255.1 Chloroflexota bacterium
CAAGGTCCTCGGCGTCTGGATCGTGCTCTGGATCGTCGTGATCCTCGGGCTTGCCGCTCCCTTCCTCGCGTCGCGCGCGCGCCGATGGCCGCCCGTCGCCGCCCCCGTCCTCGCGCTGCTCGGCGTACTCGCGCTACGCGCGCTCGTTATCTTCAGCGCGCAGGTCTAACGACCGGAGCAGAACGCGTCGAGCGACTCGCAGAACGCGGCTCCGATCCGCAACCGCTCTACGTCGGAGACATCCGCATCTCTCAGTCCGTCGAAGACCGCTCTGACCCCGCTGGACTCGGGCGGCGACGCATCTTCATGCGGCGTGTCGGCGCCCGGACGATGAGACCCATGAGTTGAAGAGCCGCGTCTTCCAGCCCAAGAGCTGTGGTGTCGGGATCTACGAAGACTTCTAGGCGACCGCGTTCAGCTGCTGCGTGAGGTCCTGCGCATCGACGTACTCGCGATCGGGGAGCTTCTTCAACGAGTCCTGCACCGTCGGATGGATGCTCGCGTCGCGGGCAGCTGCCTCGATCGCGTTCTTGCTGATCGGGTAATCGAGGCCTTCCATGAACTGACTCGCGATTTTGCTGATCCGCATTTCTTGCATGGGTCAACGTAGAGCGAGACGCGTGCCAGGCCGTCGTAGCGCGCCGGACCGAGGGCCCCCGCGCGGTGGGGCACCGGCCGAAGGCCGGGGGGTCCGCCGCCGCGTAAAGAGGGTTTCGGTCCGGCGCGCCCGCCTAATGGCCGCCTATCCTGCGCGGCATGAAGACGACGGACCGGCTGCAAGAAATGCGGGCGAAGGCCGCGATCGGGGGCGGCGAGCAGCGGATTGCCCAGCAGCACGCAAAGGGGAAGCTGACTGCCCGCGAGCGCATCGATCTTGTTCTGGATGAAGGCTCATTCACAGAACTCGATGCATTCGTGCTCGCACGTCCGACGGAGCTGATCCCAGACGACGAGCGAGTTATGGGCGACGGCGTCGTGACCGGCTTCGGCCGGATCGACGGTCGCTCCGTCTACATCTTCTCGCAGGATTTCACGGTCTTCGGCGGATCGCTCGCCGAAGCCCATGCCGAGAAGATCTGCAAAGTGATGGACCTCGCGGTCAGGACCGGCGCGCCGATCATCGGACTCAACGATTCGGGCGGCGCGCGCATCCAGGAGGGCGTCGTTTCCCTCGGCGGATACGCGGACATCTTTCTCCGGAACGTCATGTCGTCAGGCGTCGTGCCGCAGATCTCCGCGATCATGGGCCCGTGCGCGGGCGGCGCCGTCTACTCGCCCGCGATCACCGACTTCGTCGTCATGGTCCGCGACACGAGCTACATGTTCGTGACGGGGCCGAACGTGGTGAAGACGGTCACGCATGAGGATGTGACGTTCGACGAGCTCGGCGGCGCAGACGTACACGCGCATCGCTCAGGCGTCGCGCACTTCGAGGCGGACGACGAGGTGAGCTGCGCGGCGCTCCTCCGCCGCCTCGTCGGGTTCCTGCCGTCGAACAATCTCGATCCGGCGCCGATCGTGGCCACCGAGGACCCGCCCGATCGCGAGGACCCGGCCCTCGACGACATCGTGCCCGATGCGTCGAACAAGCCGTACGACATGAGAGAGGTCATCCGCCGCGTGGTCGATGACGAGGACGTGCTCGAGGTCCATGAAGGCTGGGCCCAGAACATCATCTGCGCGTTCGCGCGGCTCGACGGGCGATCCGTCGGCGTCGTCGCGCAGCAGCCGATGATCCTCGCCGGGGTCCTCGACATCGATGCGTCGGTCAAGGCCGCCCGCTTCGTGCGTTTCTGCGACGCGTTCAACATCCCGCTCGTCACCTTCGTCGACGTGCCCGGGTTCCTTCCCGGGACCGTGCAGGAGCACGCCGGGATCATCCGCAATGGCGCGAAGCTCCTCTACGCGTACGCCGAAGCGACGGTGCCGAAGCTCACCGTCATCACGCGAAAGGCCTACGGCGGCGCCTACGACGTCATGTCGAGCAAGCATCTCCGCGGCGACTACAACGTCGCGTGGCCGAGCGCGGAGATCGCGGTCATGGGCCCGGAAGGCGCCGTGAACGTCATCTACCGCGAGGAGATCGCGAAGGCGACGGACCCCGAGGAGCGGCGCGCGCAGCTCGTCGCCGAATACGTCGCGCGGTTCGCCAATCCGTACGTCGCCGCGGCCCGCGGGTACATCGACGACGTCATCGAGCCGCGCGAGACGCGTCGGCGGCTCGTCGCCGCGCTACGCTCTCTGTCTAGCAAGCGGGACACGAACCCGCGTCGCAAGCACGGCAACATCCCGCTTTAAGAGGGGGGAACGGCGCTCACCTCCGTCCTCGTCGCCAATCGCGGCGAGATCGCGCTCCGCATCATCCGCGCCTGCCACGACCTCGGCATCCGCGCGACCGCGGTCTACAGCGATGTCGACCGCGACGCGCTCCACGTTCGCGCCGCCGACGCCGCGTATCCGATCGGCCCCGCGGCGCCCCGCGAGAGCTACCTCAACTCCGCGCGGATCATCGAAGTCGCCAAACGCTCGGGCTGCGACGCGATCCACCCGGGCTACGGATTTCTCTCCGAGAACGCCGACTTCGCGCAGGCGGTCGCCGACGCCGGGCTCGTCTTCGTCGGTCCACCCGCGAAGGTGCAGCGGCTTCTCGGGGAGAAGACAGCCGCGCGCCGTCTCGCGCGTGAGGTCGATGTCCCGGTCGCCGAGGGCACGGATCCCCTGGCCGACGCCGCAGCAGCGCGCGCGGCCGCGAGGGAGATCGGCTATCCGGTGCTGCTCAAGCCGGCCGGCGGTGGAGGCGGGAAGGGGATGCGCGTCGTCGGCCGCGACGAGGACTTCGAGGCTGCCTGGCGAGGCGCGACTGGCGAGGCGACCGCCGCCTTTGGCGCGCCAGCTCTGTATCTGGAGCGGCAGATAACGCGGGCGCGCCACATCGAGATGCAGATCCTGGCGGACGGTCGCGGGAAGGTCGTCTGGCTCGGGGAGCGCGACTGCTCGATCCAGCGGCGCCACCAGAAGCTCATCGAGGAGTCGCCGGGACCGGGCGTCGACGAAAGGCTGCGCGCCGAGCTCGGTGCTGCGGCCGTTCGCATCGCCGAGCGGGCAGGGTACGTGAACGCAGGCACCGTCGAGTTCCTGGTCGACCCGAACGGCTATTTCAGCTTTCTCGAAGTGAATACGCGTCTGCAGGTCGAGCATCCGGTCACGGAAATGGTCACCGGCCTCGACCTCGTGGCGCTGCAGCTCCGGATCGCGGCTGGCGAGCCGCTGCGCCTCACACAGAACGAGATCACCACGCACGGCGCGGCGATCGAGTGCCGCATCACCGCCGAGGATCCGTTCGCGGGGTTCGTGCCCGCGAGCGGACGCGTCGCGCTCGTGCGCGAGCCCGCCGGTCCCGGGATCCGGGTCGATTCGGCGCTCTTCTCCGGGATGACGGTGCCGAGCGAATATGACTCGTTGCTGGCGAAGGTCATCGCGCACGGCCGCGATCGCGAGGAGGCGATGGCCCGGATGCGGCGAGCCCTCGAGGAGATGCGCATCGCCGGGATCCCGACCTCGCTGCCATTCCATCGCGCCGCGCTCTTCGAGCAGGACTTCATCGCCGGGCGCTACGACACGGATTTCGTCGCGCGATGGGACCCGAAGAAGGCGCCGGAGCTCTCCGACGGCGCCGCCGCGGCCGCTGCGCTTGCCGCCGTCCTCGCAATGCGATCGCGCGGGGAGCGGCGCGCGCTGCAGCCATCAGATCCGGCGTGGGCTCGCGCGGCGCGCGAGGACGGGCTTCGCTGATGCGTTACGAGGTCACGCTCGACGATCGTCGCCTCCGCGTGGAGCTTTTCGAGGACGGCCGCTTCACGGTCGAAGACCGCGTTGTCGCGGCCGACGTCCGCGAGACCGTACGCGGACGGCAGTGGTCGATCACGCTCGAGGGCTCCAGTCACGAGATCACCGTGGTTACGCACGACCCGCTCCGTCTCGACCTCGATGGCCACGATGTCCGCGCGACGGTCATCGACGAGCGAACGTTGCGCGCCCGTCCGGGGAGCGGCGCGGCGCGGGTCGGTCGCATTGAGATCCGCGCGCCGATGCCCGGACTCTTGAAAGCGATTCACGTGAAAGAAGGCGACACGGTCGAGCTTGACACGCCGATCATCACGCTCGAGGCGATGAAGATGGAGAACGAGCTGTTGGCACCAGTCCGCGGTCGGGTCACGAAGCTCACCCATACCGCTGGCACGAAGGTCGATGGCGGCGCCGTGCTGGCGGTACTCACGCAGGACTGACGGGGCGGGCGGGCTAGCGCCGACGCAGGACGAAGAGGTTGTTCAAGCCAAACTGAAATTTTTCGCGATACTCGAGCCCGAAGTCGCCTGGCGGGAATCGCTCGACCGTCAGGCGCGGATCGAAACCGTGGTGCTCGTGAAGAGCCATCCCGGCCACCAGCCCGAACCGCGCCAAGGCACGCACGATGCGATCGACAACCGGCTCTGGGACCGTGAGCACCACGCGACCGCCGTGGCGGAGGAGATCCGCGCATGCGGCCGCCACGCGCCTCTGCTCGCCGTCGTCGAGGTGCTCGAAAACGGCCAGCATGGTGATCACGTCGAATTGCTCCTTCGTACGAAGGTCGTCCGGGAACCGGCCTCGGACCAGGCGGATCGTCCCGTCCCCGCGGTCGCCCGCTAGATCGGGATCGATCCCGACGCCTCGGGCGATGCGCTTCGCCAACGCGCGGAAGAGTGCGCCGTCGGCACAGCCGATATCAAGAACGCGGGCCCCTTGGTCGATGAACGGCGCCGCCTTCGCGATCCGCCGGCGCTGGAGGAGTCGATCGATCGTCTTCACCTGGGCGCGGTTCCGGCGCCGGTCACCTCCGCCGCAACCCAAGAATGCTGAAGAAGAAGCTCGCGAGGATGACTTCTGCGCCCAGCGCAAGCGTCGTGGCGGAAACCACGACGAGGCGCAGCGTGTTGGAAGGATCGAGCTCGCCGAAAGAGGCTGCGCTCCAGATGCCATCAACGCTCCCGTTGTCGGCGACGACGACCTCGCCCGTCACCCCAAGGTCATCGAGGGCACGGCGTGCCTTCTGCACGCAGATGCCGACGGTTTTCGCTTCGTTTAGACACGGCATGAGAACCGTGACCTCGACGTCTCCGAGGTCGAGTGGAAGGGGCATTACGTCTGGACCGACACGGCGAGAATTTACTACGAGGGTTTCCGCCTCTTCGACTAGCATCCGGCCATCGCCCTGTCGATGCCGCGTCGCACGAGCCGCC
>JALYLL010000364.1 GCA_030774255.1 Chloroflexota bacterium
TTCGGGAGCTTCCGCGGGCTCGGAACGATCCTGTTCGGAGCGATCCTCCGGCGCTTGCTGCGGTTCGTTCTCCCAGCCGCCGTTCTCCTGCGTTTCCGCGGGCTCCTCGGGTCGCGGCGTGCGGGTCTGCGACGGTGGAACATCGCGCCGGCGCTGCCGGAGCGCCTCGTACAGCATCACGGTCCCGGCGGCCGCCGCATTGAGTGAGGTCACCATTCCTTCCATGGGAAGACGGACCGCTTGGTCCGCGCCTTCGAGAACGAGGCGACGAATTCCCTCGCCCTCGCCGCCGATGATGATCGCGGTGGGGCCGCGGTAGTCGACCTCGTCGTAGAGAAGGTCGCCGGACTCGTCGGCCGCGACGACCCAGATACCTTTCTCCTTGAGGGCGTCGATCGCTTGCCGCAGATTCGCGACGTCGGCGATGAGGAGATGCTCGCTGGCGCCTGCGCTCGTCTTGGTCACCGCGGGCGTCAGCCCGACGGCGCGGTGATGCGGAATGACGACACCGTCCACGCCCGCCCCCTCGGCCGATCGGAGGAGCACTCCGAAGTTCTGCGGATCCTGAAGCGAGTCGACGACGAGCACGAGTGCGGGATCGGAAAGCGTGTCGAGGTGCAGCAGGAGCTCGTCGAGCTCCACGCCCGTCTTGCCTTCGACGATGGCGACGACGCCCTGATGGTTCTCGACCGGCGAGAGTCGCGCGATCTCCATCTTGTCCGTGAAGCGAACGAAGATGCGACGCTGCTGCGCCTCGAGGATGAGCTCGTTCACGGGCCCGGTGCGGACGTTGCGGTCCTGCGAGACATAGAGCCGCCGGATGTTGCGCCCCGCGCGGATCGCCTCGAGGATCGCGTGCGGACCCGCGATGGGCTCGCCCACCGGCTCGTGCGATGGCGCCGCCTTGTGCGGGCCGGCGGTGACGCGTCGGATCGCTTCGCTGTATCGCTGCTCGCCGCCAGCCCCGCCCCGACGCTGTCGCCACTGCCCTCCGCCCTGCGGGGCGGGACCCGGGCCACCGGCGCCACCGCGCCAGCCCATCGGACCGCGTTGACGTTGTGCCTGGCGGCGCTCGTAACCGGCGAGCTCTCGCGCCTGCTCGCTCTCTTCACGCGGGGGGTACTGCTGCGGACGGAACTGCGGTGCGCCGAACTGCGGACGCGGCGCGAACTGCGGACGCGGCCCGGCATAGGGCGGACGGGGTGCGCCAAAGCCGGGCCCACCACCGCCTCGGCCACGGCGTCCGCGGCGCCTGCGCCGCGCGCCGTCCTGATCGCCGGACTGTGGGGGCGGCGACGTCGCTTCATTGGGACCGGTCGCAGGGCTTGGGCCGGCGTTGTTTGCGGGCTCGCTCGCGGGCTCCCGCCCGCCCTCGCCCGTCGCCTCGTTATCGGTGCGCTCTGATTCGTCCATGGTCATGCTCCTTTGCGACCGACGCGCTCCCAGCGCGTCCCGTCCTTCGTGTCCTTCGCTTGAATGCCGAATCGCTCGAGTAGTTCCTTGCGGAGCGCATCGCTCCTCGCGTAGTCGCCGCTCTTCCGCGCGTCCTCACGCTGGTCGAACACCGCGCGCTCTTCGGTGCTGAGCTCGTCCTTTGTCGCAGCCGCGCTCTGCAGCGACAGTCCGAGAACGCGATCCATGTCGAAGAGCATCCAAAGCGCGCGCTCCTGCTCGTCCGTGTCAGTCATCGCCGCGAGCGCGAGAGCCTTTTCCGCCGCGGCGAGCGCTCTTGGCGTATTCAGATCGTCCGCGAGCGCTTCCCGGAACTCGCGGGTGATCGCGTGTTCGCCCTCGGGCTCCGCGACGCGGCCCTGGGTCGCCGCGTACGCCGCGCGGATGGTGCGCCGCCAGCGCTCCAGCCTCGATTGTGCAGCGTTCATGCCGTCGCGGGTGAAGTCGAGACCGTTGCGATATCCCGCACCGAGCGCGAGCAGCCTGAACGCGAGGGGGTCGTGGCCCCATTCGGCGACGTCGTCGAGGGTAACGAAGCCGCCCTTCGACTTCGCCATCTTCTCGCTGTCGACCCGAAGAAAGCGCACATGCACCCAGTAGTGAACGAACGGCTTTCCCGTCGCCGCTTCCGATTGCGCGATCTCGCACTCGTGGTGCGGGAAGAGGTGGTCTTCGCCACCTGAATGAAGGTCGAATGTCTCGCCGAGGTACTTCATTGACATGGCAGAGCACTCGATGTGCCATCCCGGATTGCCGCGACCCCACGTCGAATCCCACTGCTGGAGGTCCCCCTCCTTGGCGCGACGCCACAGCGCGAAGTCCGACGGGTGCCGCTTGTTCTCGTTGACCTCGACGCGCGCACCCGCGATCCGTTGTTCCGGCGACTCCGCGTTGAGACGGGTGCCGTAACCAGGGAAGGTGGTCACGTCGAAATATACGCCGTCCGCGGCTGCGTACGCATTGCCTTTCGCGATGAGCCGCTCGATGAGGGCGATCATCTCGGGGATGTGATCCGTCGCCTTGGGGATGACCTGCGGGTCGAGGATGTTCAAACGGTGGCGGTCGTCCATGAAGAGCCGCGTGTACTGGTCCGCGATCTGCAGCGGTGTTTTGCCAGCGCGCTCGGCGCCGACCGCCATCTTGTCGACGCCCGCATCGGCGTCGCCCACGATGTGGCCAA
>JALYLL010000365.1 GCA_030774255.1 Chloroflexota bacterium
GTCGGCGTGGATGCGGTGCTTGTGACTGCCGCCGCCGCCTCCAGCGAGCCGCTGCTCCTCGCGGCCGAAATCGCCCGCGATCGCGGGACGCTCGTGCTCGTCGGCGAGGTGCCTGTTGAGCTTCCACGAGCGCCGCTCTACGGAAAGGAGCTGTCCTTCAGGATTTCACGGTCGTACGGCCCCGGCCGCTATGACGTCGAGTACGAGGAGCGGGGGCTGGACTACCCGATCGGCTACGTCCGTTGGACGCAGCAGCGAAACATGGAGTGCATCCTCGACTTGCAGGCGAGGGGGCTGCTCGATCTCGGACCGTTGATTGCCGACGTCGTGCCGGTCGAGGACGCCGCCCGAGCCTATTCCCTGCTCGCGGCAGAGTCGTCAGAACGGCCGCGCGGTGCGCTCCTGCTCTCCTATCCAGACGCCCAGGACGACGCGGAACGGCCACAGCCGGCTGCGTCCACAAGTTCCCGCCCACGGCCCTCCGAGGCTATTCCACGCATCGGGCTCATCGGACCCGGCGGCTTCGCAAAGAACATACTCGTACCCGCGTTCGCCGAGGCGGGCGCACATCTCGAGCTGGTCGGTGGAGGCTCTGGTCCTTCGGCCGAGTCCGCGGGGCGTGACCTCGGCTTTGCTCGCGTTGCAGCAGACGAGATCGCAGTAATCGAGGATCCGGACGTTGACGCGATCGTGATCGCAACGCGGCATGGATCCCACGCCGACCTCGCGACCCGAGCGCTCGAAGCAGGGAAACACGTTTTCTGCGAGAAGCCTCTCGCTCTCGACGAGGACGAGCTCGAGCGGGTGCTAGAAGCGGCGAGGCGGAGCGAAAACATCCTCCTCGTCGGTTTCAACAGGCGGTTCTCACCCTTCCTGCGGGAGCTTCGATCGTTCATCGGCGATGCGCGCCTTCTGGCGAACTACCGGATCAGCGCCGGGAGAATTCCGCCATCCGCCTGGGTTCACGATCTCGAGGAGGGCGGCGGCCGGATCGTCGGCGAGGTATGCCATTTCCTCGACTCGCTCGTCTACCTGGCGGAAGCACGCGTGAGTGCGGTCGCGGCCGCAGCCATCGACGAGCCGTCGCTGCCCCTTCAAGCGCGTGACAACGTCGTCGTGAACGTGACGCTTGACGACGGCTCCGTCGGGACCATTTCGTACGTTGCCGCGGGCTCCGCGGCGCTTCCGAAGGAGAGGCTAGAAGTCTTCGCCGGGGCGCAGACGGCGGTTCTCGACGACTACCGATCGCTCGAACTCTACGACGACGGGGGACTGCGCAAGCAGGAATCGCGGCAGCAGGACAAGGGCCATCGCGACGAGGTTCGAGCTTTCTTGCAAAGCGTACGTACAGGAACATCGCCGGTCGCCCTCGACGAGATGGGAAACGTGAGCCTTGCCGCGATCGCGGTTGTCGAGTCGCTCCGTACGGGCGCCACGGTCAGCGTTCGGAGCGTCTAGGCGACCGAGCTTAGGGGCGGCCCTGCGCGTCCGTCGATGACAGCGCACGGACAAGCTTCCAGCGTGAGAGGAGTCTCGACCGGAGCGCACTAGCGAGCACGACGTCGGCTGCCATCGCGAGCAAGATGAAGTATGCGACGTAGGCCGGCAGGTAGAAGCGCCGGTCGTCGCCGATGAACAGGTACGGGAGGACCGTCGCCGCAGCGGCTGCGACGGGGATCAGCGCAGCGCTTCTCCATCGTCGCCAAACCACTAGGACGAGCAGACATGGAAGAAGGAACCTTGCGGCGCGGCGACCAACGTTGCGGAGATAGAACCCCGGATTATGAAAGATGGCGCGGGCGGCTCCGCCCAGCAGGACGTCGTCGTACGCCGGGCTCCCGTACTTCGCATTCTTGCGCTGTTGTTGAACGTACGACTTCGCCCCCTCGTCGCTCCCCGTCTGTCCACTGCCCTCGAACACCGCCTGCCCAAGGCCGGTTCTGGTCGGGATGAATCGATGGAATTCGTAGTAGTTACGGATCGTCCACGGAGCGAGGAGGAGGAGCGCAATCGTCGTCGGAGCTAGGATCCAGGCGAGTCTGCGCCTCCAGCCGCCGCCGGCGGGCGTCGCGACAAGCGCAAGCGCGGCCGGCAAGAGCATGATGAACGGACGGAAGTAGATCCCGATCCCGGTCAGGACACCGAGTACCACGAGCCTGCGCCGGCTCGTCGGTCGCTCCCGCGCCCACACGAATGCGGCGACACAGGCGATGGTGAAGAACGGCGCCCATGTATCGAGCAGAGGTCTCCTCGCGAACAAGATCGCCTTGGGCCAGACGGCGTACAGAAGTGCGGCCAGCAGCGCGACAGGCGTACGCTGCGTGAGCCGGCGCGCGATCCAATAGACGACGAACACCATCGCCGTATCGAGCAGGATCTGGAGCCACTGGATTAGCGAATACGTCTTGCTCCCGGTCGGCCACCACAAAGCCGTGAGGACCGCGGCCAGCCCCGGCATCTGATCGACCACCGGCTCGGCTCGCGACTGCCGATCGACGCGCGCGAAGTCGACGCGCGAGAGGTCAACTAGTCGGTTTTCCTTCGCCTGTCGCTGTTTGAGTAGCTCGTACGCCTTGGGGTTCAGGACGAACCACTCGCCGTGGTCGATGATGTTCCGGGCCATTTCGGCCTGCTCGGCAGCGAGCCCTGCCCCCGCGATCGGTCGGGGGTTTTCAAAATACGCGGCGGCACGAAGGGCAAACGCGAGCGCGAGGAGGGTGATGATCGCTAGACCGACCCAATGCCGAGCCAC
>JALYLL010000366.1 GCA_030774255.1 Chloroflexota bacterium
GTCTGCACGATCACGCCCCCTGGCGGCGCGGCCGCAGACCATGGATCACTGGGGTCATCCGGATCGGATCCGATCTGCCCGAGCGGCGCGCCCGCAGGCACGAAATTGGGATCGGCAGCAGCGCCAACGACCGGACCGAGCTTGATGCCGGCGAGCTGGATACCGGTCATCGCGGTATTCACGACGAGGACGAGCGCCGCGCCGATGGCCGCGACCGCGACGACCGCGGCAAAGACGCGTCTCAGAATGCCGGCCTCACCCGTCGCATTCTCAGGCCGCGACGACCTCTCCGACCCATTTGATCCATAAGAATCCGCGAAGACTCGGGGCCACGAGACGGAGCGGATACCCGTGTCCGGCGGACAGCGGCTCGCCGCCCACGTGGGTCGCGAGCATGGCCTGTTCGGCTTCCGAGCGGTCGAACGTCCACCGATGTCCGGTCAGGGAGATCACCTCGACACGTGTCGCGGCTTCGCTCATCCCGCATCGCGCAAGCACATCGATCAGCGAAACGCCTGACCAGCGCTGCTCGCTCCACCATCCTCCCGTGCAATCGAGCACGACCGATGCCTCGCGCCGCGGAAGCGCGGCCAGATCCGTGTAGGAAAGCTCGACCGGTCGAGCATTCGCCGACGCGGATACGCGAAGCCGCCAGGACGCCACGTCGATGGTCGGCACGCTATCCAAGCTCCAGATCGTCACAGGAAACGCGTTGCCGGTGAACGAGCCCGCGTGGCGGGACCCGCTGTCGCGACGTGCGAGCGCGACGCGGTCGAGCGCGACGGTCACGATGAATGAAGCCGCGAGCAGGGCAAGGCCCCGGAGTGCGGCGCGCCGCCCGGCCAGCGTGACGATTGCCGGACGCGACTCGCCGCGTGCGAGCGCGTGGACCACGACGACCGCGGCGAGCGCGAGTCCGGCGATGACGTGGAGGTTGAGCGCGGAATACGCGAACGGCCGATCGAACGAGACAAGCCCGGCTGTCCACGCGAGACCGAGTCCCGCGGCCGCGACGGTCAAGCCCGCGGCGGCGAGCCCGATCCAAACGCCCGATCCGCGAACGCCGCGACGACGGAGCGAGCGCCGCGCGATCGCGTACTTCCACAAGAGTGCGAGGACCAGAGCGATACCGGCGACACGATGCGCCACATACAGGGTGCCCGCCGCGGTCCCTGGAAGGAGCCACGCGACGATCCCCGAGGCAAGGAGCGTCGTGATCGCGGCGAGGAGACCGAGGTTGGCGAGCCTGCGAGGCACCGCAGCGATGCTAGTCGGCTTCCGCTGGCAGACTGGCCGTGTGCCGGACCGCGACCTACTCGTCTTAAGCGAGGAACCGTTCAACGCGGAGACGAAGCTCGACCAGCAGCGCGGATCGACCGTACCGG
This sequence comes from Chloroflexota bacterium, assembly GCA_030774255.1. Taxonomy (GTDB): domain Bacteria; phylum Chloroflexota; class Limnocylindria; order P2-11E; family P2-11E; genus 3-1-20CM-2-70-9. Next base: position 1,386 of record JALYLL010000366.1, read on the forward strand.
CGGGCCGTCACTACGTTCGAACGCACTTCGGGACGACCGAGGGTCCCGGCGAAGTCTGGATCGACGGCGAGGTCCGCGCGCCCAGAGGCGTGACGGTCGAGGAAGTCCGAATGGTGCCGTCGCGAACCATGGTCGTGACCCTCGAGTGCGCGGGCAACGGACGGAAGTTCCTCGAGCCTCAGACGCCCGGTGAGCAATGGGGCCTGGGCGCGGTCGGGACCGCGGAGTGGAAAGGCGCACCCCTCCATTCGGTCGTGGAGCGTGAGTGGCTTCCGTCGGCGGTCGAGGTGTTGTTCCGCGGCGCGGACGAAGGCACGCCCAAGGATCTCGGAAGGCGCATTGCCTACGAACGCTCGCTCCCCATCGAGGTCGCTCGCAGGGATGACGTGATCGTCGCGTATGCGATGAATGGCAAGCCGATCCCGCGCGAGCACGGCGGACCGCTGCGTCTGATCGTTCCTGGCTGGTACGGGATGGCCTCCGTGAAATGGCTCGCCGAGATCCGAGTGCTCGATCGGCCGTTCGAGGGATTTTTTCAAAAGGACCGCTACGTGATCGAGGGTCGGCCCATCCGGGGCATGGAGCCTCGCGCCGTCATCACCTCGCCGCGAGACGGCGCGGATGTCAGCAGTGGATCGCTCGACGTCCGGGGCTACGCCTGGTCCGGTCGCGCAGCCCTCGATCGCGTCGAGCTGAGCGCTGATGACGAACGAGATCTTGGCACCATGACGGTGGCCGGCGACGCGGCGCGTTTCGCCTGGCATGAGTTCGTCTTCCGGGTCTCGCTCGATCCTGGCGAACATGATCTCGTCGCTCGGGCTATCGACTGCGACGACAACACGCAACCGCTGACGCCGCGGTGGAACTCCCTGGGCTACGCGAACAACGCGGTGCGCCCGACGCGGATCCGCGTGCGGAGCTAGGCTGCCGCCACCTCGAGACGATCCGCCACCTCGTCGAGCAGCTCGGGTACCCGCGCGGCGACGTCCGGCAGAAGAGCCTGAGCTCCGACGATGTTCGACTCGGCGCCGGAGTGCGGATTCAGGCGACCGTCGTCGATCCCGTCCTGCACTCTTCCGTTCGCGCGGTCGTACACCGGCTGCGACGCGCTGTTGCGGCCGTCGAACCACGCGCGTGCTTGATCGCGCCACCGCGAGTAGCGGGCCTCGCCGGTCGCCTGGTAGAGCCGGTCCATCGCGTAGACCGCCGCCGCGACGCCGTAGGGCTGAACGGTGCGGTCCGGAAACGCGCGCTCGATCTGCGGCACGAGAAGCGCGTTCGCGCTCTGCCGGGCGAGGTCGAGGAGATCGGGACGATCGAGGACCAGCGCGGCCTCGGCAAGAACTCCTTCATGCACGTGACCCCAGAGGTGCGGCGGCGCCGTCTCGGCGGGGGAATTCAAAAGGACCTCGCCCTCACGGCAGTCCGCGATCTCGTCGCACCATCGCTCGAGCGTCTCACGCAGGACCGGTGTCAGCCCCACGCGCATGAGATCGAGCGCAGCCAGGACGTGGATCGTGCGGACGTCGGGAGGCGCGGGGTTCTCGGTCGCGAACGCGAAGCCGCGGGCGAGCGGCCCGGCGACCCGCGGGTCGCGGAGGACCAAATGCGCTTTGGCGAGCGCACGGACGGCTCGGGCCTGCCAGAAGGTGCCTCCGGCATACGAGGTCGGGCCGTCGATATTGATCGTCCCCTCCCAGTCGCGGATGAAGTTGTGGAACCGGCCATCTTCGCGCTGCATGTAAAGGACGAAATCGACGAGACCGGTTGCCCACTCGCCGAGGCGGCGATCCCCCGTGTCGCGGTAGAGGTCGAGAAGGAGTACGACGGCGCGGGCGGCGTCGTCGATGCACGCGACGCCCTCGAAGCCCCGGTCGCGCGCCGCAAGGCCCATGTCCTCGTCGTTCGCGTAGACGCCAATGGCGAGCGCCTGCCGACCGGCCGCCGGAACACGATGCGTCAGCCGCGCGAGCTGTCTGATCATCGCGACGACGGCCACGGCTCGAGACTCGCGAGGATCTCCCTCACCGAGAAGTCGGCCGCCGCGATGACCGAATCCGCCGCGCCGTAGTACATCCGGATCGTGTCGTCGTCGAGATGGACGACGCCGCAGGAGAAGATCGTGTCGTTGAACAGGCCGAGCCGTTCGTACGCCGTACCGGGGGCCATGATCGGCGCGGGCGAACGCGCAAGCACCTTGCGCGGGTCATCCGCATCGAGGAGCAGACCGCCCATCGCATAGCGGTGATTGCGGTTCACCCCGTGGTAGAGCTCGAGCCAGCCTTCGCTCGTCTTGAACGGCACGGCCGACCCGCCGGTGCGGAGCTCGTCCCAGTGATCCCACCGCGGGAGGCACAGAGTCTCGTGACCGCCCCACTCAGTGAGCTCGTCCGAGAACGCGATCCAGATCCCGAAGATCCGGCTGAACGACTGCGGCATCGGACGCGTCAGCGCGACGTACTTCCCGTTGATCCGCTCCGGAAAGAGGACCACATCTTTGTGGTCGGGAAGTAAGATGACGCCCCGGCGCTCGAAGGACGTGAAGTCACGCGTCGTCGCGAGGCTGGTGGTGATTCCCCACCGCGAGACCGAGACATACGTGATGTAGAAGGTCCCGTCGATGAGCGTGATGCGTGGATCCTCGACGCCGTACTCCTCGATATCGAGGTGCGGCGAGATCGCGGGCTCGTCATCGATGGTGAAAGCGATCCCATCACGGCTGCGGGCGAGACGGAGGTGGCTCATCTGGGCGAGGTAATCGGTGTATCCCTCGTTGATCACGCCGAGCACCCCGGTGCTGTTCCGGTAGCGGATCGAGCGGGGGTCCCGAAGGTCGAGGCCCGGGAGGTCCTTCGGGACGTACGCCACGACGACGCGTGGCTTGCCGCCGTTCGTGTCCAGGAAACACATCCCGATGACGTCGTGTTTGCTGTAACGCTTCGGCAGCGGCCGGAGGACAGGATGCGGCCCATCGAGATCGAGCGTCATCGCATCTGGCGGCGGGTCGATGTCGCTGCGCGGCCGCTCGGCAATGCGCAGCAGAAGGATGATCTCGCCATTCAGCTGCGCGGTGGCGGCGTTGAAGACGGAGACCACCTCGAGCTGGGGTAGTGACGGCTTCACGTCGCGCGACGTGATGAGTGGGTTCTGCTCGAGCCGGCGACCGAGCCCGGTCGTGCGATCGATGCGTGCCGTCGTCATGCGGTGTGAACGGGACTCTCGGTGTCGATCGGTTCCTCTGGGGAGGCCCGGGGCGTCGGCGTCGACGGCTCCACCAGCTCGCGGGTGAGTGCGAGGACCCGGCGGCCGACGTTCGGCCACGCCATTTCCTTGCCGTAGTCGTAAGCGCGCCGCTCGAGCTCCGCCTTGAGAGCGGGGTCCTCGAGTATCGCGAGCACCGCGCGCGCCAGGCCATCGGCGTCGCGCACGTCCACCAGCAGGCCTCGCCCGTCCGCGAGCGCTTCTGCGGCGTGCAGGTAGCGCGTGGAGACGATGGCCTTGCCGGCGCCGAGGGCGTACGCGAGGGTGCCGCTCGTGATCTGGTTCAGGTCGAGATACGGAGTCACGTATACGTCGGTCGCCAGGAGATAGTCGACGATCTCTCGCTGCGTGAGGTACTGGTTCACGAAGCGAACATGGTCGGACATCCCCGAGCTCTCGATCTTGCTGACGAGCTCGTTCCGATATTGCTCGCCGGCCTTCTTCAGGAGCTCCGGATGCGTTTGGCCGACGATCAAATAGAGCGCGTTCGGATGGCGCGCGACGATCTCGGGCATCGCCGCGATCATGTACTCGAGGCCCTTGCGCGGATCGACGAGGCCAAAGGTCGACAGGATCGCGCGGTGATCCACGCCGAGCTGGCGCTTCAGCCGGTGCCGGCCTCGGGGGACGATCGCAGGCATTCCATGCTGGATCACGACGGGTCGCTTGGTGATGCCGTAGACGTCGGCGAGGAGTCGCGCCGCGGTCTCGGCCATGACGACAACTCTCGTGCTCCGTTCGGCGATGCGACGCACGGTCTCCCGGATCTGCGGCTCCGGCTCGGGGAGCACGGTGTGCAGCGTCGTGATCACGGGCTTGTGCAGCTCTTCGAGGAAGGGCACGCAGTGATCGTCGTAGACGCCGTCGCGCCAGACGCCGTACAGACCGAACTCGTGCTGCAGGTTTACGGCATCGACCGATGACTCATTGATCGCTCGGGCCGCCCTGCGGTAGCTCTCCTTGTCGCCCTGCTTGATGCGCCACCGGACGTCGGGGCCGTAGGCGCGCGCGGTGTTGGGCTCGTCGATCGCGGCAGCGACACAACGGACCGCTGGGTCGGCCGCTTTTACAGCCGCCATCAGATCGGCGGTGAAGGTGGCGATCCCGCAGCGCCTGGGGACTGCTGAGGCGACGAAAGCGATACGCATAAGACCATTCTGCGGTGATAGCGCTTCCTTGGTCGGCAACATGATATCGAGAGGAGAAACACCTGGGTAGATCGCCACCTTTATTGGTCGAGCAGGAAATGTGCCCCTACCCGCCTATCTGTCGTGCGAGACGGGAAGCTTCGCATTGCGCCATGCGGTGAACCCGCCGCGCATGTTTGCCACGTCGCGGTCGCTCGATTCGAGGATGCTTGCCGCGAGGCTCGAGCGCACTCCGCTCGCGCAGTACATCACGATGGGACGATCGAGCGGGAGCTCGTGCGCCCGCTCGCGAAGCTCTTCGTACGGAATATGAAGCGCGCCGGGCGCGTGACCAGCATCCCATTCGGATCGCTCGCGCACGTCGACCAGGAGCGCACGTTCCGCAGCGCGCGCCGCCGCCGCCCGAGCATCGAGCTGCTCGATCTGCTGAGTCTCTTCACCGGGGCCGGGCTCGGGCGATGCGTAACCGCGGACATCGTCGTAGCCGATGACCGCGAGCTGCCCGCGAAGGCGCTCCGCTTGTTCTGCGTCGACGGTGAGAATGACGATCGGCGAGCCGAACGCGACGGTCGCGCCGATACGAACGGCGAAGGAATCGTTGCCCACAACGTTGAGCGCTCCCGGCCGATGGCCCGCGCCGAAAAGATGCGGCGGTCGCGGATCGACGCGGATTGCGTTGGGAGGGATCTCGCGGACGAAGGGGAGGGGCGCGCGCGAGGCGATCGGCGCGCCGCCCGCGTTGAGCGTGCGCACGTGCGGGTAATAGGCCGGCGCGACGGGTAATCCCTCCGCGATCAGCGCGCGGAAGGCGGCGAAGTCGCCTGTAGCCGATCGCGCGACGCGGTTGTGCCGGCGCTCGAAGCCGAGCGTTGTCCAGCGCGAGCCCGCGACCTCAGCGCTGCATGCGCTGCCCCCACCGTGCGTCGGGAAGACCGCGACGTAGTCGGCGAGCGTGAGCACGCGATCACGCAGCGTGTCGTACGCCGATCGCGCGAGCTCCTCGCCGAGTTTCGGGCCGAGCAGGTCGACGCGCGCGATCTGTCCGACGAGAAGCGCACCGCCCGAAAAGAGGTACTGCGGATCATTCGAACGACGCAGGTCCGCGACGAGATAGGCGACGTGCTCTGGTGTATGCCCCGGCGTGGCGACGCACCGGATCGCGAGCTCGCCGACGTTGATGACGTCGCCGTCCGTGTGCGACGCATGCGGATAAGCGAGCGCGGCGTCGCTGCCAGCGTGGACCGTGATGGGTCGGAGCTCCGCCAGGGATCGCGAGCCCGAAACGTAGTCGTTGTGGACATGCGTCTCGAACGAGTCGGTGATGAGCACCCCGAGCCCCGCGGCCGCGTTGAGGTACGTCTCGATGTTCCGGTCGGGATCGACGACAAAGGCGACGCCGGCGTCGGGGTCCGCGACGAGATAGCTCGCGTGCCCGAGGCCGGCATCGAAGAACTGCTCGATCAGCAACTCGCGCGCACTCTAGCGCGCGACCGACTACGGTCGCGGCTGCTGGCGGACCGCCTTGGATTCCTGCTGCAGCACTTCTTCGCCGGGACCGAGGTCCTCTTCTTCGGGTGCGATCACCGTGGGGATGCGTTCGTCGACGCTCTTGCTCTTCGCCTCTGCTTCTTCGAGTGAGTCTTCGGGGCGTGGCTTCGCTTTATCCATACCTGCCGAAGGAGCAAGCCCCGTGCCGCACGTCTCAGACGCTGATGCCGGCGAACCCGAGCGCGTGCGGCAGCAGTGAGCCGAAGATCCAGCCGGCCGCCGACGCGGCGATGACGAGGGCGACGATCTCGAGCCCCGAGCGCACCGGATTGCGTCCGGTGAGCCGCGACTTCGCGACGCCGAGGCAGAACATGACGACGATCGCAAGCACGATGGCGGTAACGAGCGCGACCGGGACCGGTAGGAAGAAGAACGGCGCGAGCGGCACGACCGCCGCGACGGCGAACGCGGCCGAGAGGATGAGCGCGCCCTGCACCGGGCTCCCGGCCTCGTCGACGGTGAGGCCCAGCTCCTTCTCCACCATGGTCTTGAGCAGCACGTTGGGAGAACGCGCGAGCTCGGCTGCGGCGTGCTTGGCCGATGCCTCGGGGAGCCCCTCCCGCTCGAGCATGTACGCGACCTCGGCTTCGGACTCGTGCGGTCGCTCCTCGACCTCGAGGCGCTCTTTCTCGATCTGCGCGAGGAAGATCTCCCGCTGGCTTTTCGAGCTCATGTATTCGCCCGCGCCCATCGAGATGACCTCGGCGATCGCAGCCGCGATCCCGGCGACGAGGACCGCGTACTGGTTGCTCGTCGCGGTGGCAACTGTGATCACGACGGCGAGGATGCTCGTCACCCCGTCCTGCGCGCCGAAGATCGCTTCGCGGACCTCGCTCAGGAGGTCCGCCTCTTTTCGCTCCTCGCGCAGGTGGTCGTCCAGCCACGCCTTGCTGAGATATTCGGGGGCCTCGGTCGCTCGCTCGGCCATCGTCAGGAGCCTACCTCCGGCGCCTCAGATGCGCGGCGTTTCTCCTCCGGTGGCTGCAGGTCGCGGAACGAAAAGAAAACGAGGAGGTCATACACGACCTTGATCGCGCCCGCGGCGAAGAACGGCAGGCCGAGCGAGGCGACACTGAACGCCCACCCGGTGATCGCCGGCGAGATCGCCGACGCCGTGCTCCGCGCGACGTTCGTCAGGCCGGCGGTAGCGGTGCGCTCGTCGGGATCGACGACGGCCATCGTGTACGACTGGCGAGTCGGTACGTCCATCTGCGAGATGCTCATCCGCGCGAGGAACATTGCTGCGGCGAGCGCGCCGGTCGGCATGAGCGGAACGAGAACGAGCAGCAGGCTCGCCGGCAGATGGGTGAAGACCATCGTGTTGATGAGTCCGATGCGATTCGCGAGCCAGCCGGCGGCGAGGAGCGAGAGACCGGACAGGACGTTCACGAAGAAAAACAGGATGCCGAGCTGTCCCGGATCGAAGCCCCAGCGCAGGAAGAACCAGTACGCGACGAGCGACTGGACGACGAGGCCGCCTGCGAATGCGTCGAGCCCGAAGAGCGCACCCAACCGAACGACCGTGCGGGCGGAGCGATGGACGCCGACGAATCGACGCTCCCCTTCGACGCGCGCGGCCTCGACCTTGTCCGAGAGGCTCAGAAAGATGACGAGGTTCAGGAGACCGATAACCGCGTAGATAAGGAAGAGCGGGCGGTACGCGTCCGCGCCGACCAGACCGAGCGCCGCAAAGGCCGCGACGACTCCTGCGAAGAGCGAGCCCACGGCCTGGGCGATGTTCGCGACGAACGCGTAGATCGAAAAGAGCCATGTCCGTCGCTCCGGCGGCGCGGTCTGCGGGAGAATCGCCTGCTCGACGGTCAGGAACGCGCCCACTTCGGAGCTCGTAGCGGAGATCGTCCCGGTGAACGCGCCCAGCAGGAGGACGGGAAAGCTCGAGCCAAAGGCGAAGAGCAGGCCGCCGGCGATCATGAGTACGGCCATCGTCGCCACCGTGCGCCTCCGTCCGTAGCGATCGGCGGCCAGGGCCCAGAGCACCGTCATGAGAGCCGAGCCGAGGATCGCAGCCGACAGCACCAGGCCGACCTGGAGCGTGTCGAGGCCAAGCTCCGCCAGGTACAGCGCGATGACGACCGCGAGATAACCGTAGGCGAAGGTGCGCAGGATCCGGGTGACCAAAAGCTTCTTGCCGTCGGTCGAGAGCCAGGCGAGCGGCTGAGACAAGCTCCTTAGATCACGCGCCCGGGCCTGCCACCCTTGGCGACCAGGGCGAGGCCGGCGCGCGACCACGCGGTGACGCCCCCGTCGAGGTTCTCGGCTTGGAACCCACTCAGGCGAAGGCCCTTGGCGGCGCGATCGCTGCGCGAGCCGGTGCGGCACACCGCCACCACGACCAGCTCCGTCGGCACTTCCGCCAGGCGCGACCCGAGCTCGCCCAGCGGTATGTGCTGCGCGCCTTCGATGTGCCCGGCGTCCCACTCATCCTGCTCGCGGACGTCGAGGAGGTGCAGTTCGGAACGCCGCTTGCTGACGTCCAGTGGGACCACAGGCCAATTCTGGCGCACGGAGGCGACATGGACTCGAATGCGATGCGCGAGCGACTTGAGCGCGAACGCGCCGACCTCGTATCGACGGTCGAACGAATCAAGGAACGCCTCGCGGTGCCCCAGCTCGAGAGCGGAGGAGACGTCGCTCTTGCCGACCAACACCCAGCGGACGTCGCGAGCGAGACCGAAGCTCGGGAGCTCGACCTCGCGCGGCAGACGATGTTCGAGGCTCGGATCGGCCTCATCGACGAGGCGCTACGGCGTCTCGAGCGTGGCGAATACGGCAAGTGCGTGATCTGCGGAAAAGACATCCCAGCCGAGCGGCTCGAGCTGGTGCCGGAGACGCCATTCTGCATCGAAGATGCGGAGCGCGAGCAGCAAAGTTCCACGCGCTAGCTCTTTGGGCACAATGGCCGGGTGAAGCCGCCGTACCCGAGCGAGATCCCGCCGCTCCTTCCCCTTTTCCTGAACAAGCGACGGGCGAAGATGACCTTCCCGCTTCAGAAGACGGAGGAGCTCGGGCTCGATCGACCCACCTTCATCTGGACGATCAACCTCTCCTATCGCGGCGCGCGCGGCGCGAGTGCCGAACCCGGCGACCTCGCGAGCGTGTACGGCACGATTCCGGGACGCTGGCTTCCGATGGCCGCGGCAGCGCGCGGCGCGGGTCTCGCCGAGGAGCGTGACGGTCGCTGGTTCCTGACTGAGAAAGGCCGCGGGCTCGCCGCCGCGATGCACGAGGCCGCACGCGCGCACTACGCGACGCTCACACCGCTCCCGAAAGAAGAGCTCGCGGAGCTCGCGCGTCTTCTCGATCGGGCGTTTGTCGCCGCCGCGAAGGCGAGCGAACCCGCCACGCGCCTGCACACGCCTTTCGCGTTTGGGTACCGGGGCGACGAGCCGCCACCCGGTTCGTTCGCGCAGCTCGACGCCGCGGTCTACGGGCTCTGGCAGGTGCGGGACGACTGCCATATCGCCGCGTGGCGTGCGTCGGGCCGGTCCGGGCCAGAGGTCGAGGTGCTCACGAGGCTGTGGCGCGAAGAAGCCGCCGACGACGCCGCGCTCGGGGACCTGCTGACGCATCAGCGCCCCCAGGACGTCAGTGCAGCGGTGGCGCGCCTCCGCGAGGACGGGCTCGTCGAGCGGGGCGCTCTCAAGACGACCGCCAGTGGCGCGAGCGTCCGACAAAAGATCGAAGACGAGACCGATCGCCTCTTTTTCACACCCTGGCCGGAGGATGTCGGGGCCAAGGGCCCATGGATCGCCGAACGTCTCATTCAGGTGAATACAGCGCTCGGCTAGGTGTCTGGCGGCGGCTTTCCATCCAAGCGGTCGCTCGTCGTCACAAATGGCACGGCTTTTGCCGTCTTTCGTTACAGATGCTCGATCAGGAAACCGCAAGGTCTTCCAAACGCGATGCTTTGGGCGGCCGAATCCTCGTTGTCGACGACGATCGAGACGTCGCTCGGCTGGTCAGCACCGTCCTCGAGGAGGCGGGCCACGAGGTCAGAGCGATCACCGACGCGCGCCAGGCGATGGAGGCGTTCAACGACTACCACCCGGACCTGGTGACGCTCGACGTTCTCATGCCCGCGGTCGACGGCATCAGCCTCTGCCTGCAGCTCCGCCGCAACTCAGATGTGCCGGTGCTCTTCCTCTCGGCGAAAGACGACCCGCCCGATCGCGTGGTCGGTCTGCGCATCGGCGCCGACGACTACCTCGGCAAGCCGTTCGACAACGATGAGCTCGCCGCGCGCGTCGAGGCATTGCTCCGACGCGACCGCGCGCACAACGATCACTCGAAGGATCGGCAGCTGCGTTATGGACGCTTCATCGTCGATCTCGCCAGCATGCAGGCGATCGCCGGAGACAAGCAGCTCCCGCTGACGCCGACCGAGTTCAAGCTTCTGCGCACGCTCGCCGGCGAGCCGGGGCGCGTGTTCACGCGCGACGATCTGCTCGTCGGCGTGTGGAGCTACGAACCCGGGAGCGACACCCGCCTCGTCGACGTCCACGTGGGGCGCCTGCGCAAGAAACTCGAGCAGGCCGAGGTCAGCGAGGTACTTATCGAGACGGCGCGCGGGTTCGGGTATCGGCTGATCGAGCGCTCGAACTAGCTTCGCGCCGCGTTCGCACCGCACCGGCGAGCTCCCCCAGCACGGCGACCGTCGACTCCCACCCGATACATGCGTCGGTGATGCTCTGCCCGTAGACGAGCGGCGCGGCGTCGGCGTCCTGACGCCCCTCCACGATGAAGCTCTCGGCCATCACGCCGACGATCCCGCGCTCGCCGGCCGCGATCTGCGTGGCGACCTCGCGGGCGACCGCTGGTTGGCGCGCGTGATCGCGCAGGCTGTTGCCGTGCGACAGGTCGATGACGACATGCGCTGGAAGGGACGACAGCGTTAGAGCGTCCAGGGTCCGACGCACGCTCGCTGCGTCGTGGTTGGGGCCTGGAGTGCCACCACGGAGGACGACGTGCGCGCTTGGATTGCCGCCGGTCTCGACGATCGCGGCGAGACCTTGCTCGGTCACGCCCATAAAGCTGTGCGGCTCGCGGGCGGCGCGCACGGCATCGATGGCGACCTGGACGCTGCCGTCCGTGCCGTTCTTGAAGCCGACCGGCATCGAAAGGCCCGAGGCGAGCTCGCGATGCACCTGACTCTCCGTGGTGCGCGCGCCGATCGCGGCCCAGGCGACGAGGTCGCTCGTGTACTGCGGCGAAATCGGGTCGACGAACTCGCACGCCGCGGGGACTCCCATCTCCACGAGGTCGAGCAGCAGTCGGCGCGTCAGGCGAAGGCCATCGTTGATGCGGAAGGAACCATCACGGTGCGGGTCGGACACGAGACCCTTCCAGCCAACGCTCGTCCGCGGTTTCATGAAGTACGCGCGCATGACCACGACGAGGTCGTTGCGGAGCTCTTCGCCGAGGGCCTGCAGGCGCCGCCCGTAGTCGAGCGCCGCGACCGGATCGTGGATGGAACATGGGCCGACGATCGCGATGAGCCGGTCGTCCGCAAGAGACAGGATGCGTGTGAGGTCCTCACGCCATCTGGCGACCAGGCGCGACCCGGTCTCGGAGAGCGGCAGCTCCTCGAGGATGATCGCCGGCGGAACGAGCGGGCGGTAGCCGGTGACGCGAAGGTCGCGTGTCTTCATCGCACTATTGTTCCCGACGTGCCGCTTTACGGCTACCGGGGCAAGACGCCGAAGGTCGCGCCAGACGCGTTCATCGCGCCGACGGCCGTCCTCATCGGAGACGTGACCGTGGAGAGCGGCGCGTCGGTGTGGTTCGGGACGGTGCTGCGCGGCGACATGGACCGCATCGTGATCGGCGCGCGTTCCAATGTGCAGGACAACTCCACGATCCACACAGACGAAGGCGAGCCCACGCTCGTCGGTCCGGACGTCACGATCGGGCACAACGCCCTCGTTCACTCGAGCGTGATCGCGCGCAACGTCCTGATCGGACAGGCCGCGGTGCTGGTCGGAGGCAACGTGATCGGCGAGGAGACGATCGTCGGGGCGGGTGCGGTGCTTCCGGAGAAGTTCTCGCCGCCACCGCGGACGCTCGTCCTCGGTGTCCCGGCGCGAGTGGTCCGCGAGGCGCGTCCCGAGGACGCGCGGTGGACGGTGCGCGCGGCCGAGCACTACACCGAGCTCGGGGCCTGGTACCGCGAGAACCTGAAATAGCCACCCTCAGGCTCACCGGCCACGACCTCACCATCGCCGACGTGATCGCGATCGCGCGCCGCGACGTGGCGGTGGGCCTCGACCGGGCCGCGGAGCGCCAGGTCCAGCAGGCTGCGAAGGTCGTCGCCCAGATGGCCCAGTCCGACGATCCCATCTACGGCATCAACACAGGTTTTGGCGACCTGTCGACGGTGCGCATCCCGCACGATGAGCTGCGCGCGTTGCAGCGCAATCTCGTCCGCAGCCATGCCGTCGGCGTCGGTGAGCCGCTCCCCGAGGACGTGGTCCGTGCGATCCTCGTGCTTCGCGCAAACACGCTCGCGGCCGGCAATTCGGGTGTGCGAGCCGAGGTCATCGACCTCCTTTGCGACATGGTCAATCGGCGCGTGCATCCGGCGATCCCACGGCACGGCAGCGTCGGCGCCTCGGGCGATCTCGCGCCGCTCGCCCATGCGGCGCTCGTCCTGATCGGCGAAGGCGAGACGATCGATGGGACTAAGCGCAGAAGTGGCGCCGACGCGCTCAAGGCCGCGGGTTTGAAACCGATCGAGCTCGGCCCGAAGGAAGGCGTCTCGCTCATCAACGGCACGCAGGTCATGACCGCGATCGGCTGTCTCGCGCTTCACGACGCTGAGGTGCTCGCGACGACCGCGGACGTGGTCGGCGCGATGTCGGCCGAGGCGCTGCGCTCGACGGATCGCGCGTGGGACGCGGAGCTCCACGCGACGCGGCCACACCCGGGACAGCAGGCGGTCGCCGGTAATCTCCGCTCGTTGATGGCCGGAAGCCCCAACGTCGCATCGCACCGGCTCGGCGATCCCCGCGTGCAGGACCCGTATTCGGTCCGCTGCATGCCGCAGGTCCATGGCGCGTCGCGCGACGCGCTCGGCTACGCGCGCCGGGTCCTCGAGATCGAGATCAACTCAGTGACCGACAACCCGATCGTCTTCGCCGAGGACCACCGGGTGGTGAGCGGCGGGAACTTCCACGGCCAGCCGGTCGCGATCGCGCTCGACCTCGCGACCATCGCCGTCGCCGAGCTCGCCGACATCAGCGAAGCGCGCGTCGACCGCATGACGAACGGGCACACGAGCGGCCTCCCGCCGTTCCTCACGCGGAGTCCGGGGACGAACTCCGGCTTCATGGTCGCTCAGTACACGTCGGCGGCTCTCGTCACCGAAAATCGGCTCCGCGCGTTCCCAGCGTCGGTCCAATCGGTGCCGACCTCGGCTGGCATGGAGGACCATGTCAGCATGGGCGTTCACGCCGCGCACAAGTTCGCGGATGTCGTGCGCAACACCCGCGACGTCCTCGCGATCGAAGCGCTGTGCGCCGCCCAGGGGTTGGACCTCCTCGAGACGACCACCGGCCCGGCGGTGGAGGAGGCTCGGCGCGTGGTTCGGGAGCGTTCGGCACGGTTGGACGAAGACCGCGCGCTCTCGGGCGACATCGCCGCGATGGCCGATTCGATCGCACGCGAAGTTCTCATCGCCGCGGTGCGCATGCGGTTGCCGGAGCTCTCGTGAAACTCGCGCTCTCGGTGAACGGCGAGCGTCGCGAGGTCGATGTGCCGCCGGACACGACGCTCCTCTCCGTCCTGCGCGACGACCTGGATCTCACCGGGACGCGGTACGGCTGCGGTCGCGGCCAGTGCGGGGCGTGCTACGTGATCGCCGACAGCCGGGCCGTCGCGTCCTGCCTCATCACGGCCGATCAGGCAGCGCGAATGGAGATCACGACAATCGAGGGTCTCGCGGCTGGAGATGGCCTGACCCCAGTGCAACAGGCGTTCGTCGACGAGGACGCGATGCAGTGCGGCTACTGCACGAGCGGCATGATCATCTCCGCGACAGCGCTCCTCGCACGCGATCCCGAGTCCGATGACATCTCGATCCGGGACGCGCTCGTGGGGAATCTCTGCCGCTGCGGGGTCTACGGTCGCGCCATCAGCGCCGTGCGGAAGGCGGCGTCGTCATGATGTGGGACCGGCACGATCCCGAACGGCTCGAGCAGCGGATTCGTGTAGAGCGTGACGGCAGCATCACCGCGCTCTCCGGCAAGATCGACTTCGGCCAGGGCATCCGGACCGCCTTCGCGCAGATCGTTGCCGACGAGCTCGATGTCCCGATCGAGCGGGTGAACGTCGTGCTCGGGGATACCGACCAGGTCCCGTTCGACTTCGGGACTTTCGGGAGCCACTCGGTCGTGCAGGAAACGCCGCTCCTCCGCAAGGCGGCGGCGTTCGCGCGTCAGCAGCTCATCGATCGCGCGAGCGCGAAGCTCGGTGTCCCTGCGGAAAAGCTCGACACCGAGGCGGGCGCCATCGTTGGCGGCGGGAAGCGCGTTCCGTACGCGGAGCTGCTCGATTCGGAGCCGCTCGCGGGCGCCATCCCGGACCGCGTCGCCCTCATGCCGGAGGAACGCCGAAAGTACGCGGGCCGGCCGATGCCGCATCTGGAAGCACGCGACATCGTCACCGGCCGGGCCACGTTCGTCGCCGATGTCCGACTTCCGGGCATGGCGCGGGGCGCGATGGTTCGTCCGCCGATGCGCGGAGCGAAGCTCCGTTCGCTCGACGACTCGGCCGCGCGAACGATGCCCGGGGTGATCGCCGTCGTGCGTCACGGCGACGTCGTTGGCGTCGTCGCAGAGCGCGACGAACAGGCGCGCTCGGCGGCCGGAGCGGTGGTCGCCGAATGGCACGTCATACCGGTCGATGGACCGACGGCCGAAGTGCCGATGCGCTCGGACGCGGATGTGGACGAGAAGCTGCGCGGAGCGTCGGCACGTCTGGCACAAACGTACGTGCTGCCGCCGGTCGCGAGCGCGCCGATCGGCCCGAGCGCCGCCGTCGCGGACATCCGCTCGGATGGCGCCACGATGTACGTAGGCACGCAACGCCCATTCGGCGTGCGCGAGCAGGTCGCGAAGACGGTCGGGCTGCCTGAGAAGAAGGTTCGTGTGCTCCCGCAGATCACGAGCGGAACGTACGGCCGCAACAGCGCAGCCGACGCCGCGATCGAGGCGGCGATCCTTTCCAAGGGCTCAGGCCGCCCGGTGCTACTCCAGTGGACGCGCGAGGAGGAGTTCGCATGGTCTCCGTCACGGCCGGAAGCGGTTCTCGAGATCTCCGCGGGCCTCGATGCCAACGGCCGCATCGCTGCGTGGCGCTACGACGAGCACACCAACGTGCATACGTCCGCCGGCCTCGATCCGCAAGTCCTGGTCGTCACCTCGGGCCGCAACGCGGTGCCGCCCTACGTCGGCTTCCCGGCGAAGGTGACGCTACACATCGAGCCGACGCGCCTTCGCACCGCGAGCTTCCGCTCGCTCGCGGCGGCGGAGAACGTGTTCGCGATTGAGTCATTCATGGACGAGCTCGCGGCCCTGTCCGAGCAGGACCCGCTCGCCTTCCGCCTGCGGCACATCGATGACGACCGGTTCCGCCGCGTCGTCGAGCGGGTCGCCGAGCGGAGCGGCTGGCGCGAACGTCCCGGTAGCCGGCGCGGCCGCGGGATCGCGTGCACCGTCTATCACGGGACCTACGTGGCGCAGGTCGCGGAGGTCGAGGTCTCGCTCTCGGGTGCGGTGCGCCTGGTGAGGGTCTGGTGTGTGATCGATC
>JALYLL010000367.1 GCA_030774255.1 Chloroflexota bacterium
ACGCGAAGAACGTCGGTCTGCGTCGTATTCGTGAGCGTGAACCAGAGCTCATTCGGGCGGCTCGGTGCGATCGTGAGCACGTGCTGCGGAACGCCGACCATGAGCGGCGTGAGTGGCTTCCATGTCCCGGCTTCGAATCGCGCGATGTACATGTCGTGCTCGTGACCGACGAAGAGCGTCTTTCCATCGGGTGACCAGGTGATCCCGTGTGGCTGTTTCCCGACCATGAGTCGGGCTACCTCTTTCATCGCGAAGGGATCGATGATCGAGGTGGTGTTCCCCATGCGGTTGTTGACCGCGACCCACTTGCCGTCGGGTGAGACGCCGAGCTGATGCGGGAGCTTGCCGACGGCGATCTTGCCGGCGAGCGCATATGGCTCGCCCGGCTTTCCGTCCAGCACCCAGACCTGATCGGTGCTCTCGGAGGCCACGAACACTCGGAGCTTCGAGTAGAGCGGCGTCGGCGATGGTGCGGGCATCGGCGTCGGTGTCGCCGTGGGAGTCGCGATCGGCTCGGGCTGCGCGGCTGCGACGCGCTCGTCGACAACAGGCGCATCGACGACCGTCGAGCCGCACGCTGCGACGACGATCGTGCCGATGATCGCGAACGCGAAGAATCGAACCAGCCTTACCGCCACTCCGCCCACCGCCCCAAACGCGACCTTGAGACTAGCGGTTTCGCGAGCGGTTGCGCCTACATAACGTTATCTACGGCGCCTGCGGCCTTCGCTCACGCGCAAACGCACCAGGGCGCGCTGGAGCTCGGCTCGCGCACGCTGCTCGTCGGCGGCTGATGCAGGACCTGCGGCAAGGACCTGCTGTGCACGCTCGCGGGCCTGCTGGGCTCGATTCGCGTCGATCTCCTCGGCGGACTCGGCGGCGTCGGTCAGCACGACGACCCGGTCGCCGCGCACGTCCATGAAGCCGCCGAACACGGCGAGGACCTCCTCGACGCCACCCTTCTTCACCTTGAACTCTCCGGGGCCGAGAGTGGTGAAAAGCGGAACGTGGTGCGGAAGGATCCCGACATAGCCCTCGCTCGCGGGCGCGACCACCATGTCGACGTCGTCCTCGTACACCTTGCGCTCCGGCGTGATCACCTCGAGGTGCAGCGGCATGCGGACTAAGACCCGCCTTCCTTCGCCATGCGCTCGCCCTTCTCGCGGGCCGTCTCGATCGTGCCGACGTTGTAGAAGGCCTGCTCGGAAAGGTCGTCGTGCTTGCCTTCGAGGACCTCGCGGAAGCTCCGGACGGTGTCCGCGACCTTCACGTACTGGCCCGGCACGCCGGTGAACTGCTCCGCCACGAACATCGGCTGCGCGAGGAATCGCTGGAGCTTGCGTGCACGCGCGACGAGGAGCTTGTCCTCATCGGAGAGCTCGTCGATCCCCAGGATGGCGATGATGTCCTGAAGGTCCTTGTATCGCTGCAGCACGCGTTGCACCTCGCGCGCGGTCTCGTAATGCTCCTGCCCGACGATGTTCGGGTCGAGCGCGCGACTCGTGGACGTGAGCGGATCGACGGCCGGGTAGAGACCGAGCTCGGTGAGATAGCGCTCGAGCCGGATCGATGCGTCGAGGTGTGCGAACGTGGTCGCCGGCGCGGGGTCGGTGTAGTCGTCGGCCGGGACGAACACCGCCTGGAGAGACGTGATCGAGCCCTTCTTCGTGGAGGTGATCCGTTCCTGCAGCTCGCCCATTTCCGTCGCGAGGGTCGGCTGGTAACCGACGGCGCTCGGCATGCGACCGAGGAGCGCGGATACCTCGGAGCCCGCCTGCGTGAACCGGAAAATGTTGTCGATGAAGATGAGGAGGTCTCGGCCCTGCTCGTCGCGGAAGTACTCCGCGATGGTGAGGCCGGTGAGCGCCACCCGTAGGCGTGCGCCCGGCGGCTCGTTCATCTGGCCGAAGACCATGGACATCTTGTCGATGACCCCCGACTCCTTCATCTCTCCGAGCAGCTGCGTACCCTCGCGCGATCGCTCGCCGACGCCACAGAACACCGAATAGCCACCGTGCTCGGACGCGACGTTGCGGATCAGCTCCTGAATGACGATGGTCTTGCCGGTGCCCGCGCCACCGAAGACCGCCGACTTTCCGCCTTTGAGGAACGGGCAGATCAGGTCGATGACCTTCATGCCGGTCTCGAAGATCTCCGCCTGGGTGGACTGGTCGGTGAACGGAGGAGGCGCCCGATGAATCGGATCGCGCCGGTCGCCCTTCACCTCGCCTTTGCCATCGATCGGCTCGCCGATGACGTTGAAGAGGCGGCCGAGCGTGGCTTCGCCGACGGGAACGGTGATCGGTCCGCCCGTCGCGACCGCTTCCATCCCGCGGCGGAGACCGTCGGTGGCCGCCATCGAGACCGCCCGGACCCAGTTGTTGCCGAGGTGCTGCTGGACTTCGGCGACCACGTCGCTGCCGTCCTCACGCTTCACGATGAGAGCGTCGTAGATCTTGGGCAGGTGGCCCTCTTCGAATTGGACGTCGAGGACCGGGCCGATGATCTGCACGATCTTTCCGACGTCCTTGCCTTCCTTCTTCCTCGCGGCTCCGCTCATCGCTAACGCCATGTCTTCCTACCCCTTACCGAGGGCCTCAGCCCCCGATGCGATCTCGAGCATTTCTTTGGTGATGCGGGACTGGCGCGCCTTGTTCGCGGCGAGCGTGAGGTCGTCGATGAGGTCGCCGGCCGCGTCCGTCGCGTTGCGCATGGCGACCATCTGCGCCGAGAACGCGGATGCCTTCGACTCGAGGATGGTCTGGAACACCGCCACCTCGATCAGTCTCGGGATGACCTCGTTCAGCACGGTCTCCGGATCCGGCTCGAATAGGTATTGCAGCACCGGCTGATCATCGCGGTCCTCTTCCTCCGGGACGAACGGGAGGAGCCGTCGAATCGTCGGCTCCTGGCGGAGCGTGTTCACGAACTTGGTGAATGCGAGATAGATCTCGTCGACCTTGCCCGTCACGAACTCCTCGACCGCGACGCGCGCGATGACGTTCGTGTCCGCGCTGGTCGGCCGGTCCGGGATCCCGGGGAACTCGGCGGTGACCGGCGCCCTGAGTCGGCGCAGCTGGTTGATGCCCTTGCGTCCCACCGCGACGAACGACGCCGCAGGTTGCTGCTGCGAGAAGCGCAGCGTCGCGCGGATCAGATTCACGTTCATCGGCCCGACGAGCCCGCGGTCGGTGGTCACGAGGACGATCCCGACCCGACGGACCTCTCTCTTTGCGAGGAGCGGGCTGTTCTCGGGGTCGGCGTACGGCGCGAGCTCGTTCAACACCGTGCGGAGCCGCTCCTCGTACGGCCGCGACGCGAGGACGGAGGCCTGCGCGCGGCGCATCTTCGACGCGGCGACGAGCTGCATCGCGCGCGTGACCTGCTGGATGTTCTTGATGCTCCGGACACGTCTCCGGAGCTCGCGCTCTGACGGCACTCGTTAGGCCTTCGGGGCGGCCGGAGTCTTCGCCGCGGGTTTCGCCGGCTCTTCGGGCTTCGTGTCCTCCGGCTTCGCGGGCTCTTGGGGCTTCTTGTCGTCCGGCTTCGCGGGTGCCTGGGGCTTCGTGTCCTCCGGCTTCGCGGCGGCCGCGGTCTTCTCGTCGGTGTACGAGTTCGTCTTCTTGAACTCGTCGAGCATCGCGCGGACCTCTTTCTCGATATCAGCGCTCCAGGCTTTGTCCTTCGCGATCTTGGCGCTGACGGTCTTGCCGACCGAGTCCATGAACCGATAGAGGTCGCGCTCGTAGTCGGCCACGCGCTCTTTGGGAACGTCGTCGATGTAGCCGTTTGTCGCCGCGAAGATGATCACGACCTCTTTTTCGAGCGGCAGCGGCTCGTACTGGGGCTGTTTCATGATCTCCGTGACCTTTTCGCCGCGGCGGAGCTGCTGCTGGGTCGCCTTGTCGAGGTCCGATCCGAATTGCGCGAACGCCGCGAGCTCGCGGTACTGCGCGAGCTCCAACTTCAAGCTGCGGACGACGGCCTTCATCGCTTTCGTCTGCGCATCGCCACCCACGCGCGAGACCGAGAGACCGGTATTCATTGCCGGGCGCTGGCCCTGGTTGAAAAGGTCCGTCTCGAGATAGATCTGCCCGTCGGTGATCGAGATGACATTCGTCGGGATGTACGCGGAGATGTCATTCGCCTGCGTTTCGATGATGGGCAGGGCGGTCAGCGAGCCGCCGCCCTCGTCCTTGTTCAGGCGGGCAGCACGCTCGAGCAGCCGTGAGTGCAGATAGAAGACGTCACCCGGATACGCCTCACGGCCGGGCGGGCGCCGTGTGAGGAGCGAGACCTGCCGATAAGCCCAGGCGTGCTTGGTGAGGTCGTCATAGACGATGAGCGCGTCCTTGCCGCCGTCGCGAAAGAACTCGCCCATGGCGCACGCTGCAAATGGCGCGAGGTACTGGACCGTCGCGGGGTCCGACGCGCCCGCGACGACGACGATGGTGTGGTCCATCGCGCCCTTCTCTTCGAGCGTCGCGACGATCTTTGCGACCGACGATTCCTTCTGGCCGATCGCGACGTAAATGCAGATGAGGTCCTGGCCCTTCTGGTTGATGATCGTGTCGATCGCGACCGCGGTCTTGCCGGTCTGGCGGTCGCCGATGATCAGCTCGCGCTGTCCGCGGCCGATCGGTGTGATCGAGTCGATCACCTTGATCCCGGTCTGGACCGGCGTATCGACGTTTTGCCGCATGATGACGCCCGGCGCGACAACGTCGACCGGTCGCGTGTCCTTCGTTTTGATATCGCCCTTGCCGTCGAGCGCCCGGCCGAGCGGGTCGACGAC
>JALYLL010000368.1 GCA_030774255.1 Chloroflexota bacterium
GCTCACCATTCAAAGAAGACGAGCCGGTCGAAGGGCCAGAAGCGAAGGATCACTTTGCCGATGATGTTGCCGACCGGCACTGGGCCGAATGTGCGCGAGTCGGAAGAGAACGTGCGGTTGTCGCCCATCACGAAGATCTGTCCCTGCGGGACCGTGAACGGGTAGACGATCTGCGGGGCCTGCGGCTGCGTCGTGCCGTGGGCCTGCGGGATGTCCACTTGTTGGCCGTTCACGAAGACATTTCCGTTCCGCAGGTCGACCGTCTCACCGCCGACGGCGATGACTCGCTTCACGTACGGGATCGTCGCGTCGGGGATGGGCGGGTTGAAGACGATGATGTCGCCGCGCTGTGCCGGCCCGAAACGGTAGTCGAGCTTGCTGACGAGGACGCGATCGTTCTGCTCGAGCGTCGGCTCCATCGATCGCTGACGGACCTCGGTGACCTGGACGACGAACAGGTTGAGGACGACCGAGATAACGACGGCGAGGGCGAGCGCCTGGACGATCTCGAGGATGGCGCGCCATGAGAAGGGCGATTCGCCGACAGGTTCGTACTCGGGAGGAGTCACTGTCTGGGGGGCTGCCACTCTGGACCAGTGTAGGGAAGGACGGCGCTTGGGCTAGGCGAACGTAGGGATCAATCGTTCGCGCGAACGCTCGATCATCTCCGTGGCGCGCTCCTTCGGGAACGCGCAGAGGTACTGGTCGAGCCCGGAGCTGCCGTACGCGCGGATCTTGTCGACGAGGGCCTTCCCGTCTCCCTCGAGCGTGCTCGCGCACCAGTGCGAGCGCTGGAGGCGCTCCTCCCGTTTCACGGTCCGTTCGATGGTCTCGAGCTCCTTGAACGACGCCGCCATCTCCTCCGGGGTTAGGTCGGCGCCGCCGGGGCCGTGCTTTCCGAGGTCAAACCCATCTGCGAAGCGCGCGGCGAGCCTCATCACGCGCGGCCCGGCGCCGCCGATCCATATTGGCGGGCGAGGCCGCTGGGTCGGCTTCGGCGCGCAGACCGCGTCGTCGATCCGGTAGTGCTTCCCGTGGTAGGTCGCGCGGTCGTCCTGCCAAAGGCGCCGCGTGATCTCGAGGCCGTCGCGGAGCTGTTCCACGCGTTCGCCAGGCGATGGAAAGTCATAGCCGTAGGCCTTGTACTCGTCCTCTTTCCAGCCCGCGCCGACCCCGAACTCGAGCCGGCCGTCTGACATGTGGTCGACCCCTGCTGCGATCTTCGCCTGGAGCGCGGGGTTCCGGTACTGGATCGCGGCCACCAGAACTCCGAGCCGGATCTTCGTCGTGTCCCGCGCGAGCGCCGCGAGGAGTGTCCAGGCCTCGAGGCAGTTGCGGTCGGGCGTCCCTCCGGGGCCGCCGAAGAAATGGTCGCTCACCCAGAACGAATCGAACCCGGACTTCTCCGCACCCCGGGCCAGGTCGCAGATCTCCGTGTACGACCACCCCGCGGACGGCGAAATGATGACTCCGAGCTTCACGACCCGATGCTACTGGGCCTTACTGGCTCGGGGTCTCCCAGTCATTGGGAACGACGTGGACCCACGTCTGTCCCTGATCGAGAAGGATCTTCTCGCCCGCGGCGTTCTTGAACACGAATGGCTCGGTGTCGCTCGCGCGGGTCCAGGTCGCTTCCTGACGAAGACCGTCGCGGAAGATCGTCGCCGAGCCGGTTCCGGTAAGACGCATGTCGTGCGCGAACGAGCCCGAGGCGTCGACGATCTGCGGGACTTCCCAGATCTCGGTGTGGATGATCGCGATGTTCGCCGCCGCGATCGGCTGGTTGTTCACCGCGTCGACGTCGCGCACGGTCTTGCCCGCGTTGTTCTGGAACCGCGCGTACGTCCGCGTCTGCGGGTCGTACTGGTATTTCACGCGCGAGATGTCCTCGCGGTACGGGATCGTGATGTCCGTCGCCGCGACTCCGCCGGCCATGCCCGCGATCGTCGGCGCGTGATCGGTCGCCGCGAGGAAGCCCCATGACGGGATCTGCTGCGGCGTGTCGGCGCCGTGGGCCGCGATCGCCTGCCGCATCGCGGCGGCGCTCGTGAACATGTTGTATGGGCCTGGCCGGAACGTTACGCGGTAGTAGCCGCTGGTGTAATCGGCCGATAGGTCGACGTACTTGCCACTCGCCGCGTCGCCCTGGATGAGAGGCATCTCGTACGCGGACGTGCCCGAATACACGAGGGCGCCGCGGACCATCGGCGTGAGCGATCGATCGGCGAGACGTGCGCTCCGGATGTTCCCGATCGTTTGCGGATCCTGCGAATGGAACACGACGGCGAGCCGCGTGGCGAAGCCCTCGACCAGGATCTCGAAGACCATGTCCGCCTGCGTGAGGCCGTAGTGCGGGCGCGCGAGAGGGACGTTGTCGATCTTCACGAGAAGAGCTCGCTTGTCCGCCGAGCCGAGCTTCAGCGGTTTACCGGTCAAAGGCCAGCAGTCCCGGCAGGGAGCATCCGCGGCGAGCGTCGGTTCGACGGTCGCTGCCGGCGCGGCAGTCTGCGACCCGGTCGATGCACCGGGGGTGGCCGCGGGTGAGCTGCAGGCCGAGAGCAGGACCAGCACTGCGATGAGAGCCAACAGATGCGTGTGTGGCGCGCCCTTCCTCATTCGTTCCGACTGTAACGTCCGACGCGGCGCAGTTCTACATGTTTCGAGCCCACGCTCGCCTCCTAGCGCTAAGGAGCCACGCGCTCTCTGGTCGGAGCGAGATACGCGGATGCCTGCATGGTGAAGAGCTCCGCGTAGCGGCCGCCGAGGTGCATGAGCTCGTCGTGTGTGCCGCTCTCGACGACGCGACCCTCGTGCAGGACGTAGATGCGGTCCGCCGAGCGCACGCTCGAGAAACGGTGCGAGATGAGGAGCACGGACCGTCCGCTGAAGAGGTCGCGCATGCGCGTGAAGAGGTCGTGCTCCGCGCGCGCGTCGAGTGCCGCGGTCGGCTCGTCGAGGATGACGAGCGGAGCGTCTCGGAAGAACGCGCGAGCGAGCGCGATGCGCTGCCACTGACCGATCGAGACGTCCTTTCCACCCATGAAATAGGGGCCGAGGATCGTGTCGTAGGTCTCGGGCCACGCGTTCACGAAGGAATCGGCACCGGCCCGCTCCGCCGAGCGGACGATCGAAGCGAGATCATCGAGTCTGTCGACGCGGCCGAGACCGATGTTCTCCCGCACCGTGAGCATGAATCGAGCGAAATCCTGGAAGAGCACGGCCACACGGTCGTAGATCCAGCTCTGGTCGTGCGCCGCCACGTCCTCGCCGTCCCACAACATGCGGCCGGAGTCCGGCCGATACAGACCCGAAAGGACCTTCGCGAGTGTCGTCTTACCCGATCCGTTCTCGCCGACGAGGGCGATCACTTCGCCGGCGCGGATCTCGAGTGAGACGTCGTCGAGCGCGAGACGCGACGGGAGCGCGGGTCCACCGTCCTTCGACGCGGATGGCGGATAGCGGAAGGAGACGTGTTCCAGGTCGATGCGATCGAACGGCGCGATAGGCGCGGCGACGGCGGGCGCGCGCGCTGGCGCGAGCGCGCTGAACTCTTCCCAGTCCTCGAGGAACAGGCTCGCTTCATAGAGCTGGGACATGTTGTTCACGACACCCGCGAGCTGACTCCCGAGCTGCTGGCTCGCCACGACGGCCGCACCCGCCTCGGCCACACCGATGCGGTGCTCGATCACAAGGTATGCGAGCGCTCCGTACGTGAGCGCCGTGACGAGTGACGACGCGCCGGTCCCCAGGATCTGGTAGCGGGCGCGCTTGCGCAGGTTCGCGGCGAGCTCGTTCAGGCGCTCGTTCGAGAGCCGCTCATACAACCCCCGCATGTATGGAGCCAGGGCAAATGCGCGCAGCTCCTTCGCGTACTCGCGGCTTGTGAAGAGTCCGAAGATGTAGTTCCGCATCCGCTCGTTCGGGGTCATCGATCGCCAGAAGCGATAGGTTTGGCGGCTGCTCGCCGCACTCGCCAGCCACATCGGCACGAAGCCAACGATCGCGAGCACGAGCAGGATCGGCTGGAGGATGTAGAGGGCGGCGCCGACGCCGATGATGAGAAACAGGCTTCGGGCAAGGCCGATCGCCGAAGCGGTGACTCCGATCATCCGGCTCATCGCGTTGGTCGCCCGGCGCAGGAGGTCCTGGAACTCCGGGGTCTCGAAACGTTTCAGGTCGATCGCGATGATCCGATCGAGCAGGACCGAGTTCGTGTGCCGCTCCACGATCGCGGAGAGCATCGACTGCTGCTGGTTCTGGACGAGGCCGGCCGCGCTGGATATCACGGTCAGCCCGATCATCTCGGCGAGCAGCGTGGTGACACGCCCAAGGTCGCCGCCGCTGCCGGTCGCGAGGACCGCGGCGATGAGGTCTCTTGTGACGATGAGCTGCGCTCCGGTCGTGATCGCGCTCACGACCTGGGGCGCGAGGCTCGCGAGGAACCGCCCGGGCGCCGCTTCCCAAACGAGCCGGAACGACGATCCAAGGACGCGAGGGATTCGACGAGCCTGGCGCCGCTCGGGCGGCGGCTCAATGCGGTCGCCGCGACCTCTGAAGATCACGGTTTCAGCGTATCGCGCACCCTTCTTTACTGGACGCGATACGAGACCAACTGGCTGATGCCGTGGTATCCGAGCTCTCGGAGCGCGTCGTGTTTCGGCCTCGGACCGCCATGGGCGGCCGCCTCTTCTTCGCGCAACGCCGCTGCGAGAGCCCCCGCAAACCTCGAGCCGCGTCCCGCCCGCGCGTCGAGCCTGGCGACAAGCGGTTCGAGTTCTTTCCACTGTTCGCGAACGACATGAGCGATGGCCCATGAGGTCTCAGTGGGATCCCAGATCTGTTCGCGGTCGTAGATCGGCGTTTCGCGCGCATATGCCCGATGGGCATCGTCCTCAGCAACCTCTCGCGCGGACATTACGAGCGGCACCAGAAGCGTTGCGGCGCGAATCGCGGGCGACTCGGGGACCATCCGCAGCACGATCGACTCGAGATCCGTGGATGCGCGTCTGCCCTCGAGAATTTCAGCTATTGCGCCGTCCGCGACGCCGCTTGCGCCGATGAGACAGAAGCTGTCGTCGGGATACTCTCGGACGAGAGAGCGCAGGGCGTCGGCTTGCTCGATCACACCAGGCCAGTCGCCCCTCCCGAGAAGGACGCGCGCTTTCGTGCCCAGTGCGTGTTGGCGAGTGTGCGGACTCAAGGTGTGGCTTATCTCGAGGAGCCGATCCGCATCCGCATCGGCGCGCACGAGAGCTCCGGCGTGAAAATGCGCTTCCGAGCGCCACATGAGTGCCTCGGGAAGGTTGAAGCCGGCGCCCGCCGCCGCCAGAGTGAAGGCGAGGTCGAGTGCATGGAGGGCCTGTTCAAGGTCTTCCGTGACGGTGAAGTGCACGAGGGCGAGGCGCCAAAGCACGTCCGCCTTCTTCGAGAGGTCCGCACCGCTCTCGAGCAGCCGAGAGATTTCCGGCAGCGCTTCCCCGTTGTTCTTGAAAACGCTCCGCTGCACCAGGAGCCGGAGAAGGCTGGCTGGATCCGAGCGCTGACGGGCGTTCGAGATACCCTCGTCTATCAGGCCGCCGATCTCCTCGTAGCTGCGCATGTGCTGGAAGTACCCCCAATTGAAGACCGGGAGATCCAGGGTGTCGGCGTACAGGCTCACCGGCGGCAGCGCCCCGGCCTCTCGATAGAGTTCGATCGCGCGCAGCCGATGCTCGGTCGCCTCGTCGCCCTTGGCGTTCCTCGCACAGGCCAGGCCGAAGGCCTCCTCCACCCGCGCCGCCTCGACCGGGCCTGCCGCGAGCCTGAGCGCGCGGCCGAAAATCTCACTCGCGCGGTCGAATGCAAGACGATCCGCAAGGCTTCCGCCAGCCGCCAAAAGAGCCCGAAGGCCGTCCGACCGCATCGCCTCGCGCTCCGGGTCGCCTTCCCACACCCATGCAGCGTCATCGGGACCGAGCGCCTGCCACCAGTGGTGCGCCAGAGTCTCGACGTCGTCGGAGCGCAAACCCTCGCGCGCGTATTGCGCGTGCAGTCGTAGACGTGTGCCGATCGGAAGACGACCGTAGGCGATGTCGTGCACGAGCGCATGGTGAAACCGGAATCGTCCGTTGACTGGCTGCACGTAGCGGAGGTGGGCGAGGCGACCGAGGGCTCCCGCTATCTCCGAGGGGTCACGCTGCGCAAGAAGAGCAGCGCCCTGGACGTCGAAAGTCTCCCCGATGACCGACGAGCTCTGCAGAAGCTCGCGATCGGCGGGTAGCAGCTCGTCAAGGCGAGCGCCGATCGCGGCCTGCACGGTGACGGGAAGGGACGCGCCCGCTGGTCCGCGTGCTCGTGCCAGCTCGACGATGAACAGCGGATGACCCTCCGCACGGTTGATGTCGACATCGCGAGCGCCGGCCGCGCGCGCGAGCGCTTCAGCCGAAACGCGATCAAGCGGCTGGAGCTCCAGGAAGAGGCGGTCGTCGCTCGGCCGCAGCAGCGGCATGCCAGGGAACTCCGGCCGTGCGGTCGCAACGACCGTTAATCGGAGGCTGGACGCCATCGTTAGACCATCGACGAGCCGAATGAGCTCGCTCTCCGCCCATTGGAGGTCCTCGAGGCAGATGACCACTGGGCGCGCGCGCGAGAGGTCCGCGAGGTAGTCGTGCCACCCGCTAGAGATCTCCGTGCGTCGGTCGAGGGTAGGGAGCGCGAGAAGTCGTGGATCCGATCGCAATCCCGCGCTGTGGGCGACGGCTGGCGGGATTCGCTCCGGCTCAGCGTTCGCAAGGAGTTGACGCAGCGGCGATGAGCCGACTTCCGTCCCGGGCCGGCAGCGTGCTTCGAGAACCGTTGCCTCGCCCGCCACGGACCGAGCGAACTCGTCGACGATCCTGCTCTTTCCGATCCCGGGGGGACCGATGAGAACCGCCAGCGACCCGCGGCCACCCAAGGCACGCTCGAAAGCCGCCCGAAGGTTCCCGAGCTCGGACTCTCGCCCGACGAGAGGGAGCTGACCCTCGGGGGCCTCAGTCAGGCTCTTCAAACGCCAGGCGGGCACCAGCCCCAGTCCCTTCAGTTCGAGCGGTCCGAGGTCGTCGAACTCGGCGGACCGAATCGCGGCAGCGTAGGTGGTCGGACCCACCACCACCGTGTTGGGATCAGCCTTCGTCATGAGGCGCGCGGCGATGTTTACGCATGCGCCCACAGCCATTCTCTGGCGCTCTCCGACCGCCTCGAGATCGACGAGCGCCTCGCCTGTTTCGATCCCGACCCGCACGGCGACCGGACTGGTGGAGGTCGAGGCCCAGCGCACGCTCGACTCAGCGACTCGGAGGGCGCGCATCACGTCGTCGGAGTGGGCCGCCGGGGCACCGAACAGAACGAAGACTTCGTCGCCGATGTATTTCTCGATCGTTCCACCGGCGCCGGTCGCGATAGCGCTGATCTCACGGAAGCTCTCGGTCAGGAGTCGCTGCATGCGCTCGGGCCCGAGACGTTGTCCCAGGTTCGTCGACCCGACGATGTCGATGAACACACAGGTGACCAGCCGGCGCTCGGATCGATGTTCCAATTCCCGCTCCCCGCGAGAATCCTAGGTCTATGCCTTTCCGGGTGGTTCCGGTATGCGCTTCCCGCGCACGTCTAGGAAGGTGCGATTCGGTGTCTGGACGATGCGGATCATCACCGTCGAACACGCGGTGCAACGGAGCACGATGCCCGGGGCGTGCACGTACGCGATGAGTCCGCCGATATGATCGACCTGCCCGCAGCTCCCGCATTCGGCGAGAACGGTGGTCATGTCGTCCCCGTAGATCTCGGAGAGCGTCCCGGCGACCGCGTTCCCATCGAGCACGAGGTCGTCATCCTTCGCGCTCGTCATGGTCCGCTCGGTCCGAAACGTTCCGTGCGGATGTGTTCGGCGGGCAGCCCGACGCGCTCGAGCCCATCAGCGGCCACCTCGACGAGCGCGGTCGGTCCGCAGATATAGGCGAGTGTGTCGGGACCCAGAGGTTCGCTCACTTCCTTCAGCATCGCATCGTCGATCCGCCGCGCGTAGCCCTTCCAACCTGGGGGTTGGCTGCGCGTCAGCGCGTACGAGACTTTCAGCCCATCATTTTGCGCGAGCTTCTCGAGCTCGTCCCTGTAGATGATCTGCTCGTAGGTGCGAGCGCTGTAGAGGAGT
>JALYLL010000369.1 GCA_030774255.1 Chloroflexota bacterium
GTCGAAGAGAAGACCAAGAGCGTGAAGAAGTCGGACGTGACCGAGGAGGCCACCGATCGCATCTGCCCGAAGTGCGGACGGCCGGTCATGATCAAGCTCGGGCGCTACGGCCGGTTCTACTCGTGCACCGGCTTCAAGAAGGGCAAGAAGGGCGACCCGCTGCCGCCGGGCGCCTGCGACTACTCCGAGCCCCTCGAGGGACAGAAGGAGCCGCAACTCGAGCTCCTCGAAGGCGAGATGTGCCCGGAGTGCGGCAAGCAGCTCGCGAGACGGCGCGGGCGGTTCGGCCCGTTCGTCGGCTGCACCGGCTACCCGGACTGCAAGTACATCAAGAAGACGCAGCAGAAGACCGGCGTGATATGCCCCGACTGCGGCAAGGGCGAGCTCGTCCGTCGTCGCGGCAGGGGCCGGTCGATGTTCTTCGGCTGCGAGCGCTACCCCGAGTGCACGTTTACAGCGCGCGAGCTTCCAGGAGCCGTCGCGACCCCGGGTAAAGACGCCGCCTAGGCTTGGCCCGATGAGGGCACGGCCAGCCACCACGGACGAGACGCAGGGCTGGGGCCGGCTGATGCACGAGACGGGGCGTCCGCATCTTCTCCAATCGACGGGGTGGGCCGAGGTCAAGGCCGCGACCGGCTGGCGCGCGGAGCGCTACGTCTTCGAAGAAGGCGACGCACGTGTCGGCTGCGTTCAGGTGCTTCGCAAGCGACTCGTACGTGGCCTCGACGTCGCGTATGCCCCGCGCGGTCCGCTCGTCGACGATGAAAAACTTCCCGACGCGATCGTCGCGCTGCGCAAAGCGCTGGGTCGAGGCCTGACGGTGAGCCTGCTGTGCGATCCCGAAGCCGCTGAAAACGACGCGCTTGCGAAAACGCTCGAAGCGCACGGGGTCCGTCGCTCCCCGGTGTACGTGCAGCCGCGGCGGACCCTGCTCATGGATCTCACGCAAGACGCCGAGGCGATGCTTAGCGCGATGCGCAAGAAGACCCGGCAGTACATCCACAAGGCCGAGCGCGAAGGCGTCGTGACGGAGAAGACAACGGATCTGGCGCGCTTCCATCGCGTGCTTCGCACGGTCGCCGAGCGCGACCAGTTCGGGATCCACTCCCTCGAATACTTCGCGTCGCTCGTTGAGGCGTTCGGCGACGCGCTGCATCTGCGGATGGCGCGCGTGGACGGTGAGGACGTCGGTGCGCTCCTCGTCATCCGCATCGGCGATCGGGCGTGGGAGCTCTTCGGTGGATGGAGCGGCGCCCACAGCGAGAAGCGTCCGTTCTATCTGCTCAAGTGGCATTCGCTGATCCAGATGAAGGAGCTCGGCGTGCGGCGCTACGACATGTGGGGCCTGGCCGAAGGCGATGAGCTCGCGGGCGTCGAGAACTTCAAGCTCGGATTCGGCGGCGAGGTCACGCCGTGGATCGGCGCGCTCGAGACGCCGGTCACTGCGTTCCTCTTCCCGCTCTGGAGGTTCGGCGCGCGCCGGCGTCTCGCCGCCGCGAGCGTGTGACCGCAGGGGTAGGGGCCCCTGATGGGGCAGGGGCCCCACCGCCGGGCTGGGACGACGCCGCGGTCCGGTCGCCCGACGGTCATGTCCTGCAGTCGGCGGCGTGGGCGAAGATTCGTGAGGCCCAGGGTTGGCGCCCCGAGTTCCACCAGTTCGGCGCGCCGCTGCCGGTGGCCCTCGTGCTGTGGCGCTCGCTTCCCGTGGGCCAGACCCTCGCGTACGTCCCCCGTGGCCCGATCGGGGCGGACGATGCGCAGATCCAAGAAGCGCTCACAAAGCTCGGCGCGCTCGCTCGGGAACGCCGCGCGATCTTTCTCAAGGTCGATCCCGAGATAGATGCCGATCGGGGAGTCGGACCGCTCCGCGCCGCTGGCTTTCGGCGTGCGCCGGACATCCAGCCGGTGATCGCAACGCTCGAACTCGACCTCGCTCCAGAGGAGGACGCCCTCTTCGCGGCACTCGAGAAGGACACGCGCTGGAGCGTGCGCCAGGCCGAGAAGCGTGGCGTGAGCATTCGCGACGCGAGCGGGGATGACGACCTCCGCGCGTTGTACGAGCTCTATCTCGAGACCGGGCAGCGCGCCGGCTTCATCACACGTACCTGGGACTACTACCGTCGGATGTGGGGAACCCTGGTCACGGCGGGACACGCCAGGGTCCGCCTCGCCGAAAAGGACGGCAAGCCGGTCGCCGGCGCGCTGACCTGGCGGTGCGGCGAGCGCGAGGTCTACCAGAGCGCCGCGACGAACGACGCCGGGCGCTCGGCCTACGCCGCATACGGGCTCCTGTGGCGGTGCATCATCGAAGCACGCAAGGGGGGCGCCCGCCGATTCGATTTCGGCGGCATTCCCGCGGATGTCTCACGAAAGGACGACCCCATGTACGGGCCCTACATGTTCAAGAAGGGATTCGGCGGAACGCCGCGCCGGTTCGTCGGCGCGCACGATGCCGTCCCGAACGAGCTCGCGTACCGCGCGTATACGGTCGCCGAGCCGCTGTACACGAACGCGCTCCGTCTCGTGGGCCGGGTCCGCCGTTGAAGCTCGGCGCGCTTCTGGAGGCGACGAAGATCCCGGTGCCCGAAGGAGCTGCGGCACTCGACATTCGTCAGATCGCGTACGACTCGCGAAAAGCAAAAGAGGCCGCGCTCTTCGTCGCGGTCCCGGGCTTCCATCGTGACGGGCACGTCTTCGCGAAGGACGCGGTCGGACGCGGCGCGGCCGCGGTGATCGCCGAGCATCCGATCGACGTTCCGGTCCCGGTCGCGATCGTGCCCGATGCCCGCGCGGCGCTCGCCGACGTCGCGGCGGAGTTCTTCGATCACCCGACCCGGAAGCTGAAGCTCGCGGCGGTCACGGGGACCGACGGCAAGACCACGACGGTCCACCTGGTGTCCGACGTGCTCGAGGCATCCGGCGCCAAGACCGGCTTTGCGACGACAGTGGACTTCAAGGTCGCCGATCACGAGTGGAAGAACGAGACTCGTCAGAGCACCCAGGAAGCGGTCGAGGTGCAGGAGTTCTTCGCCGAGCTTCTCGTCGCCGGTGGGACGTGGGGCGTGCTCGAGGCGACGAGCCACGCGCTGGCGCTCCGCAAGCTCCGCGGGACCGAGGTCGATGTCGCAGTGTTCACCAACCTCTCGCCGGAGCATCTTGATTTTCACGGCAGCGTCCAGAAGTACCTCGAGGCGAAGGGCGAGCTCTTCGCGATGCTCGCGACCTCCTCAGATAAGGGCATCCCGAAGACCGCTGTCCTAAATGGCGACGACAGCCATTGGCGCTACCTCGCTGACCGCGCCGAGGGCGCGAAAGTCGTCACCTACGGGATCGAGGCGCTCTGCGACGTGCAGGGCGTGGTCCTCTCGTCAGATGCGTCGGGGTCGCGCATGCGGATCACCGCGTCGGGCCAGTCGGTCGAGCTCACGCTTCCTCTCGTCGGCAGGTTCAACGTCCGCAATGCACTCGCGGCCGCTGCCGCGGGGCTCGCCGCCGGCGCGACACTGCAACACGCGCGCGACGCGCTCTCGCGGGCGCGCGCGGTGCGCGGGCGGATGGAGCGCGTCGAGAGCGGCCAGCCCTTCAGCGTGATCGTCGACTACGCGCACACTCCGGAATCGCTCGACAAGGTGCTCGGCCTTCTTCGCCCGCTGACCAAGGGAAAGCTCATCGCCGTGTTCGGAAGCGCGGGCGAGCGCGACCGCGCGAAGCGGCCCGTGCTAGCGGAGATCGCGGCGAAATACGCGGATCTCTTCGTGATCACGCAGGAGGATCCGCGGCTCGAGGACCCTGCGAAAATACTGGAGGAGATTGAGAAGGGCGCCATCGGCGCGGGCAAGCAGAAAGGCACCGACTATCTCGTGATCGACGACCGCACAGAAGCAGTCGGCGAGGCAATCCGCCGCGCGGCTCCCGACGACACGGTCCTCCTCGCCGGGAAGGGGCACGAGGAGTCGATCATTGTGGGCGAGGAAAAGCGTCCGTACGACGAGGCCACGACGGCACGCGATGCGCTCAAAACGCTCGGGTTCGGCGCATGAGGCGTCGCTCCGGAGCGACCGCGGCACAGACGCGCGCGTACGCGGCCCGCCCTGACGTGCTCTCGACGCAGCTCCGCGCCGAGATCGCGACCGTCCCGGCCACGCCGCATGGGAGACCCGCGCTCATCCTGGTGATGGGCCTTCCGGGCGTCGGCAAATCGCACTGCGCGCGACTTCTCTGCAGTCGGCTCGGCGCGGCCCACATCGCGAGCGACGAGCTGCGCAGCCGGCTCTTCATCGCGGCGTCCTACGCGGACGAGGAGAACCGCGCCGTCTTCGCGGCCGCGACCGCGCTTGTGGACGCGCTGCTTGGAGAGGGACATCGCGTCGTGGTCGACGCCACTAACCTCATCGCGAGAAACCGCGCAGGTACCGTGGAGGCGGCGAGGCGCCGTGGAATTCCGGTGACGTACGTGCGCATCACGGCATCGGACGACGATGCGCGCGGACGGCTCGCGTCGCGTCGTGCCGCGCGCGCCACGGGAGACCACTCCGAAGCGGACGAACCCATCTACGAGCGCATGCGGGCGCAGCCGTTCGAACCACCGGCGGACGGCTTCATCGAGCTCGTCAACGGTCCCGAGCTCTCGAACGAGATCGATCGGATCGTCGCTGCCGTCGAGGCGACGTCGTGATGGTGCGATCGCGCGAGCTCGTTTTTGCGGGCATCGCCGCCGTTCTCCTCGTGCTCTATCTGGGTATCGGGATGCGGTTCGGGCCGGCGTTCCTCCCGCCGTCGAGTCCGACGCCCACGCCGACGAAACCGGTCTCGCTCGTCACGCTTCCGCCAGGTGCGAGCGTCAGTGTCACCGGAACGATCGCGTTCGCGCTACGAGGCGATGTGTACGTCCTTTCCGGCAAGGGATACGTCCCGCTCACCTCTGACGGCCGTTCACATCAGCCGAGCATCTCGAGCGATGGCCGGACGGTGTTCTTCGCGCGCGTCGAGGAGATCGATGGAAAGCGTCTGGTCGACGGACAGGTCGTCCCGGCGCACCTGCGCTTCTCGAACGTCGTCTCGCGAAGCAGCGAAGGTGGTAGCGAAACCATTCTCATCAGCGGACTCCTCAGGGCCGACAACGGCTTTCACGTAGTGACCTGGTTCGACAGCCCGACGGTGTCGCCGGATGGAAAACGCGTCGCGGTGGTCGCCGACGACGGCAACGGGTACTCGGACCTCGTTCTGTATGACGCGCTGACCGGAAAGCAGCCGTTCGTCCTTTCACAGGGCGCGAACCTCGCCGATCCCGCGTGGTCGCCCGACGGGAAGATGGTCGCGGTCACGTCTTACACGCTCGGGGCTCCGCGACTTCTCCTCGTGCCCACGGATGGCCGCGCATCGATCCCCGTCGCGACGGCGGAGGGCGAGCCGTATCGGGCTTCGTACTCGCCCGACGGCGCGTGGCTCGTGTACACGCTTCGCCACGACAACCGGAACGACCTGCACGTCATGCAAGTGAGCGGGACTACTAAGAAGGACATCGCCCTGACCGACGACGGCGCAAGCTGGAATGGCGTGTTCTCCCCGGACGGGAGGCAGATGGCATTTCTTCGCGAGAAGGACGGCGTGATCGATCTGTACTCCATGGATCTCGGAGATGCACTGACGGGCGGCTTGCCGAAGAGCGCCATCAAACTCACTAGAGGCGAAGGCATAGACGGAGCGAGTCGCCCCGCTTGGGGCGCCTGATGACCCGCGCGGGTCCTGTCCCGGGGTCGGGGGTTGCTCGCTCGCTACCGGACGGCTTCGACCGTTTGTCCAGCGAGTCCGAGCGACGCCGCCGGATGGACGCTCGCGAACAACCCCGCTCCCCCGTGCCACCCGCGCGAGTCGTCGCCCCTAGAGCAGCCTCTTCCTGATTTGTGCTGAGGCGAAGTCCATCGCTGCGACTGTGATCACGATCATGAAGATGATCAGCCCGGCAGCTCCATATTGGAGAAGGTTGATCGATTGGAACAGAAGAATTCCAATGCCCCCGCCCCCGACGAGCCCGAGGATCGGAGCGAGACGCACGTTCGCGTCGAGGCGGTAGATCGTGAATGAGATGTACGGGTTCACGATTTGCGGGATCACGGCGGTCCAGATCACCTGGAGTCGGTTGGCGCCGGTCGCGGTGATCGCCTCGAGTGGGCCCGGGTCGATCCCTTCAATCGCCTCCGAGTAGAGCTTGCCGAGCACGCCGACGTTGTGGAACGCGAGGCCGACCACACCGGCCGCGCTCCCGATCCCGAGCAGGACGCTCGAGATGATCACCACGATCAGAACGTCGATCGAACGCACGATCGTGAAGATCAAACGCACGGCGACGTAGATGCCGGCCGTGATCGGGTTTCCGGCCATCACGTTCCGCGCTCCCAGGAAGGACAGTGGCAGCGCGACGATGATCGCGAATGCCGTGGCGATCACTCCCAAAAGGATCGTGACGACCATCTGACCCTCGGCCGTGTCCCACCAGGTCTCGAACTCGTTCTGCGGGGTCAAGATGCGGAAGTCCCAGTTGAAGAGCTCGCGGATCACCGCCGCGGCGTGTTCCGGATTCGCCCGCGAGAAGTCGAGATTGGTGACCTGCAGACCGAAATAGACGACCGCGAGGCTGACGCCGATGACGAGCAGGCGGCGCCACTGTAAGAGCGGATTTCGCGTGAGCTCCGGAGGCACGGGGAGGCCACGAGAGGTGAAGTACTCGGCCATCAGCGATCGGGGAGATTGAGTTTCGCCGCGGCGATCGTGGAATCTGCCGCGAGCTCGCGCGTCTGGGCCGCGATCCGCGCTGGATCGTCGTCGCGTCCTGGTCCGATCTCGACCTCGATCGCGTCCTCGCCGTAGATCTCCTTGAAGCGCCGCTCGTCGATCTCGCTCGGCCGGCCGTCGAAAGCGACCTTGCCGCCCTTCAGCGCGATAACCCGAGTGCCATAGCGGCGGGCGAGCGAGAGGAAGTGCAACGAGCAGATGACGGTGATCCCGTCCTTCTTGTTGATCTCCTCGAGGTATTTCATGACGGAGTGGCTCGTCGCGGGGTCGAGGCTCGCGACGGGTTCGTCGGCAAGCATCAGCTCGGGATGTTGCATGAGCGCCCGTGCGATCCCGACGCGCTGCTGCTGACCACCGGAGAGCGCATCGGCGCGCGCGTACGCCTTGTCCGCGATCCCAACGCGGCCGAGATTCTCGAACGCCGCGATGACGTCCTGCGGGGATGGGCGACCGACGATCGTGCGCCACGTCGTGCGATACCCGAGCCGTCCGGACAGCGTGTTGCTCAAGACCGAGGTGCGGCGCACGAGATTGAACGACTGAAAGATCATTCCGATCCGGCGCCGGATTCGCCGCAGCTCTGGGCCGCTGGCGCGGGTCACATCCGCGTCGTCGAACAGGATGCGACCGCTGGTGGGCTCGACAAGGCGGTTGATGCATCGAAGTAGCGATGACTTGCCGGAGCCTGAGAGCCCGATGAGGACGACGAATTCGCCACGCTGGACGTCGAGGGAAACGCCATCGACCGCGCGTGTCCCGCTCGGATAGACCTTTACGAGGTCCCGGATCTCAAGCACCGCACTCACGGCGCGGAGTCTATGGAAAGAGGAAGGCCGCCGGAGCGCCCGGCGGCCTTCGCGTCTATGCGAGCGGAATCGTTACGGCGACTTCGATGGCGACGGCGCCGCTGTCGTCGGTGCGGGCCGCGGCGTCGCGTTCGCGAGTCCCTGCACGTCGACGCCCGCGAGAGCCGCGGCCGTCTTCATGTCGTCGTAGAAGCTCGCAGTGACCTCCTGCATTCCGTCCCACGAGAAGAGCGCAGTGAAGACCGCCTTGCCCGCGTCGGTCTTGCTGTAGTCGATGAGGGCCGCCTTCACCTGCGTCGTGACTTCAGGCGGGAAGTTCTTGCCAACGGCCATGCCATCGTTCGGGATCGGCCCGGCCGTGTCGATGACTTTGGTCTTGGTCTTGATGTCCGGGGTCGTCGCTACGAGGCTGTCGCGCGCGTCGATGAAGGTCGCCGCTCCGTCGACGGTGCCCTGATAGACGGCGAGCGCCGCCTGCGGGTGGCCACCGGCGAAGATGGTGCTCGAGAAGAACGTCTTCGGCTCCTGGCCTGTCTTGTTCTTCACCACAAGGGTGGGGTACACGTAGCCCGAGGCCGAGAGCGGGTCAACGAAAGCGAACTTCTTGCCCTTGAGACCGTTGATGTCGGTGATGCCGCTCGCGACGCTCACCAGGATCTGCGACTTGTATGTAGTCGCGAGCTGTCCGGTGTCGTCCTTGCGAAGGGCAGCGAGGACCGGACTTCCGCAGCCTTTGCTGAGCAGCAAAGTCATTTGAAGTGGCGCGAAGAAGCCCATGTCCACGCTGCCGGAGCACATGGCCTCGACCTGAGCCGCGTAGCTCGTCATGACTGTCACGTTGAATCGCAGTCCGGTCGATCGTTCCAGTGCGCTCTTGATCGCCGCGCCGTTCGTCGAGATCGTGGCCGCCTGGGTCGACGGCGTGAACGCCAGTTGGATCGGTCGATCGAGTCCGCCGATACGCGGTGTCTTGCTCGGGCTCGCGCCCGGCGTCGCGACACCGTTGCATGCTGTCGCGAGCACGAGACCGGCGGCCAGCGCCCACCCCAAGGGGCCGCGCAAGGTCATACGCATTTGGGTCCCCTCCTTCTTTGCGGAAGCGTCCCTATCATTGTCGGCTGAGTTGTCGTTCCTCGCAAAGCTCAGCGCGGCGCAGCGCGCGCACGAAAGCATTCTCTGTGTTGGCCTCGATCCCGAAGCCGCGTCGATTCCCGAATCGCTCGGTCGCGGGCCGCAGGCGGCTGTCCGTTTTCTTCGACGAATCGTCCGCGCGACCTCTCCGCACGTTTGTGCCTACAAGCCGAACCTCGCCTTCTTCGAGCGCTACGGAAGCGCCGCGATGGATGTCCTCGCGCTCACCTTGCAGGCGATCCCGGCGGACATCCCCGTGATCCTCGACGCCAAGCGCGGCGACGTTCCAAACACCTCCGCGGCGTACGCGGACGCGCTGTTCGACTCGTTTCACGCGGACGCGGCAACCGTCGCCCCGTATGTCGGGCTGGATTCCATCGAGCCGTTCACGACCGGTAGCCGCTACGCGCTCGTGCTCGCGCGGACGAGCAATCCGGGGGCTGGCGACTTCCAGGACCTCGAGGTGGCGGGGCGTCCGCTGTACGAGCGCGTCGTCGAGCGCTGTGTCGAGCGCTTTACCGCGGACCGGTGCGGGTTCGTCGTGGGCGCGACGTATCCCGACGAGGCGCGCCGCTTGCGCGCGCTCGCGCCCGACCGCCTGTTCCTCATGCCCGGCATCGGCTCGCAGGGTGGCGACATCGCCATCGCGCTTCGCGCCGGAATGGACGCGAACGGCGCGGGCGTCCTTCCGTCGGCGTCTCGGTCCGTCCTCTATGCGAGCCGGGGCGATGACTTCGAGAAGGCCGCTGGAGAAGCCGCGCGCACGCTGCGCGAGGCCGCGAACGCGGCACGCGCCGCGGCCACGACAGGCGGCCGCTGATGTTCGGCGTCGGGCCCGAAGAGCTGGTCCTCATCCTGATCATCGCGCTCATCGTCCTCGGGCCCGAGCGCATGCCGAAGGTCGCGCGTGACATCGGCCGCGTGGTCGGCGATCTGCGGCGGACCTCGGACCAGCTCCGCGAGGAGTTCCTCAACGCCGACAAGCTCCTGGACAGGGCCGCGGATGCCGCGGGGCCGACAACCCCTGTCCCGTCGATCCCCGCCACCGTACAAACGAACGAGACGGTGCCCGGGGTTCCCGGCGAGAACGCCTTCGACCGCGAGATGCGCGAGGCACGAGAGCGGCTAAAGGCACAGCGCGACGCATGACGACCCTCTAGAATTCAGCTGTGAACCGCGCGTTCCCCTGGCTCGTCTTCCTTGTCTTCGTGCTGTCGGTCTTCGTCGACATCCCGAAGCATCAGTTCTCGTTCCCATTTCCGGCGAGCTGCCCCGGCGTCTGCCTCAACCTCGGCCCGATCCAGGTGAACCAGGAGATCAAGACCCACCTCGGCCTTGATCTTCAGGGCGGAACGCAGCTCCTGCTCCAGATGAACACCGCCGACATCCCGGCCGGCCAGAGCGTGGCCGACTACAACGACCGCGCACGACGGGTCATCGATCGGCGCATCAACGGCCTCGGCGTGTCGGAGCCCGTCATCCAGGCCGTGGGCGACGACAAGATCCTCCTGCAGCTGCCGGGGATCGACGACATTCAGCAGGCCAACGACATCGCGACGAAGCAGGCGAAGCTCGAGATCAAGATCCCTGACACGGCGAATCCCGGACAGTTCAAGTCGATGACCCCGCCGCTCACCGGCGAGCATCTCAACGCGACCTACGTCGCATTCGACCAGGCCAATCAGCCCGTCGTCCATTTCGAGTTCACGGGTGCCGACGCCGACCGATGGGTGCAGCTGTCGAAGGACTTCCTCAATCAACCGGTCCAGATCACGCTCGATGGGTCGCAGATCTCGGCACCGGTGATCCAAAACGTCTTCACCTCTGGCGCGGGTCAGATCTCGGGCAACTTCACGATCGCGTCGGCCAAGCAGCTCTCGAACCTCATCAACTCGGGTGCGCTGCCTGTTTCGCTGACAGTTATTCAGTCTTCACGCGTCGAGCCGACCCTCGGCCGGCAATCGGTGGACCGGAGCCTCATCGCGGGCGCCATGGGCCTGCTGCTCGTCGCCTTCTTCATGATCGCGTACTACCGCGTTCCGGGAATCCTCGCGGTGATGGCCCTGGTCTTCTATACGACGCTGACGTACGCGATCTTCCGGCTCATCCCGGTGACGCTGACGCTTGCCGGTATCGCCGGGTTCATTCTGTCGATCGGCATGGCCGTCGATGCGAACGTGCTTACGTTCGAGCGACTGAAGGAAGAGCTGCGCTCCGGTAAGTCGCTTCGGGTCGCGGTCGAGGAAGGACGAAAGCGCGCCTTTCCGTCGATCTTCTACTCGAACCTCGCGACGGTGTTGACGGCCGGCATTCTCTTCATGTTCGGCACCGGGACGGTCAAGGGCTTCGCACTTACGCTCGGGATCGGTGTCGCGGTGAGCTTCTTCACCGCGGTCGTGGTGACGCAGATGCTGCTGCACGGGGTCATCGAGTTCTCGTCGCTCCGGCGGCGGTGGCTGTACGGGGTCGAGGAGCGGACGACGGAACCGCCGCCCGACCGCCACGCTCCGCGTCCGGCGCCTGCGCTTTAGATGCTGTTCCACTTCGTCGAGCGCAAGTGGTGGTACTTCCTTTTCTCGGCCCTCCTCATCGTGCCGGGGGTGTTCTTCCTGGCGATCGGTGGACTGCGGCCGGGCATCGAATTCAAAGGGGGCACGCTCCTCGAGATCAGCTTCGCGACGAGACCCGACGACACGCTCGTCAAGAACTATTTCAGCTCGCACGGCCATGACGAGGCGACCGTCCAGGGCGTGACGGGCGGCGTCGAGGTCCGCACGACCGAGATGCTCCCGCCGGAGCTCGCGAGCACCGAGGTGGGATTGAAGGAGACGTTCGGTCCGGACACGAAGATCACCAACTCCTCGGTCGTGAGCCCCTCGTTCTCGGCGGAGCTGATCCAGAACGCGGCCAAGTCGATCGCGCTCGCCAGTCTGTTGATCGTGCTGCTGATCGCGTGGGCGTTCCGGAACTTCGGTTGGGCCGCCTTCCGCTACGGCATCGCGGCGATCGTCGCATTGCTGCACGACGCTCTCATCGTTCTCGGGATCTTCGCCATCCTCGGGTGGTTCTTCAAGGTCGAGGTGGACAGCCTCTTCGTCACCGCTGTCCTGACGATCATCGGCTTCTCGGTGCATGACACGATCGTGGTCTTCGACCGCATCCGCGAGAACCTGCGGCTCAACCCCGGCGAGGCACTGAACCCGGTCATCAACTACTCGATAATGCAGACGCTGGCGCGGTCCGTGATCACCTCGTTGACCGTCGTCTTCACGCTGCTTGCGCTGTTCCTCTTCGGCGGGTTCTCCGTGCGCAACTTCGCCCTCGCGCTACTCATCGGGATCATCTCCGGGACGTATTCGTCGATCTTCAACGCGAGCCAGATCGTCTCGCTCTGGCAAGAGGTCGAAGACCGCGTCCGGCACCGTCGCCTCGCAGCCGCGACCTAGCTAGAGTCGCCGCGAATGCGGCGACGACTGTTTCTCGTCTTCATCGTCGTTGCGATCGGGATCCTGTGGCGTCCGTTCCTGCGACCGCTCGGTGCGGGCGCGATCCTCGTCGCGGACATCTACTCGAGCGCGCTGTGGGACCGGAACGTCGCCGCGTACGTGACGCCCCAGCCGCGCGTCGAGGATGGGACCGAGCCCATCGGCGCGCTCGAGATGCGCGTCACGTGGTGGATCCCCGGGTGGGGAAGCCGTCATCCCGCGGTGATGCTCGTGAACGGCGCGACCGACAAGGGGAACGACGATCCCGAAACCCGCCGGCTGGGCGAGGCGCTGGCGCGGGCCGGGTACATGGTCATGCTCCCGGAGTTCCCGTTCATCAAAGAGGGAAGGCTCGAGCGCGACGCGACGACGATCCTTGACGCAGCCTTCGCCCGCGCGATCGCCCGGCCGGAGACAAAGGACATGGCGGTCGGGGCCTTCGGTTTTTCGGTCGGAGGCGGGATGCTGCTTGCCGCGGCATCGCGGCCCGGAGCTCTCTCGGGGGCGTCGTATATCGGATCACTTGGCGCGTATTTCGACCTCGATACCTATCTCGCGAGCGTCCTCTCTTTGACGCAGCGCCGGAATGGCCAGCTCGAGCCATGGGATGCCGATCCCGAGGTGCGCCTGCGACTGCCGGTCGCGGCAGCCGAGGCGATCGCCGACG
Organism: Chloroflexota bacterium; assembly: GCA_030774255.1. Taxonomy (GTDB): domain Bacteria; phylum Chloroflexota; class Limnocylindria; order P2-11E; family P2-11E; genus 3-1-20CM-2-70-9. The sequence goes on from JALYLL010000369.1 coordinate 12,882, forward strand.
CGAACGACCGCGAGCGGATCACGGCGGAGCTTCGGGCCACCGGAGGCCGCCTGATGGGTGCGCCACCGAAAGGCATGGGATCCGAGGGCGCGGCGCTCTGGCGATCACTGACCGCGACTGATTACGACATCGCCCTCGAACGCCTTCATCTATTACCTGCGTCCCTACGTGAAGTGTTCGATTCGCTGTCCCCGCGGACGACGTGGTCGTCGCTGCGCCCTCCGGTCTTCTGGCTGCACGACGTCGGCGATCGCTTTGAGCCCGTGAGCGAGGCGGAGACAGCCGCCGCGACCCCGCATGACGGGCAGACACGCTTTCAGCGGACCGCGCTTCTCTCGCACGCGGCGGCCTTGGGCGCCGGCGCGAAGGAAAAGGGTGTCGACTTCTGGGCAGCCGAACTCACCGGCCTCTTGCTTTTCGCAGCCAGCGCGCTCGGAGCGGGCGGATGAGGCCATTGCCGCGCGTAGACTGCCAATGGTGGGGATCAGACGGCTCATCGCCGGTCCGGCGGGGACGTTGCTGGTCGGCATGTTTGCCGGCTTCGTCATCGCGTCTGCCGTAGGCGTCTTCATCCAGGACAGCGGACTCTTCGGCGCGACCGGCGAATCGCCGATCGCCCGTGCCTACATGCTCGGCCTTCTCCAGCGCGACCCGAGCTCGATAGCCGGCATCCGTCCGAACCAGAGCATCGCCCAGCGCGCCTCTGAGCTGCAGGGCGCCGACACCAGCCGCACCACCACGTCGATCCAACCGCTTTCGCTCACCTACATCGGCGGCGCGACCGTTGGCGCCTACTCGGTGCACATCTACGCCGTCGACCTCCGCAACTCGCAAGGCGTCGACCAGTTCTTCCCGCTGGCCCTGACCGTGTCCGGCGGCAAGGTGGTCCGCAGTGAATGAGGCGCGGGCCGTGGCGACGCTCTCGCTCTTCGCGATCGGGATCCTGACCGGCGTCGTCCTGCACGCGGTCGTCGACAAGGGGCCGGCCGAGAACCCTTACCCCGCGCTCCCCAAGGTCGAAGAGCCCCGCGCCGCGCACGACGTCGTCGCGGCAATAGGAGCGGATGATGCGCAGGCCCTCTCGAGGCTCATCGACTCGACGATGCTGAACGATCTCGACATGGCCCTCCAGCCGATCACTGACGTGCGCAGCACGAAGTTCGTGGGCGCCGTCGAAAGCGAAGGACGTCTGCTCTCCGCCTACGTGGTCACCGGAAAGACCACTGAGGGGATCGATTTCGTCGTGGGATTCGTACTCCGGGTAGCGAATGATCACGTGGTAGGTGTGAATTGACCCCTCGAGGAATAGTGACAACGAGCGCGTATGTGCTCGAACACAACAAGCGGCGGCTGCTGATCCTTCTGGGGATCCTCGCGCTGATCCTCTTCTTCTACGGAATCCGCAGCGTCTTCGAGGGCCTCGCCGCACTCATTGGCCAGATGCCGGGTCTCCTCGTCACGCTGATCTTCTACGCCTTCGCGTTCATCGCGCAGTTTGGTCTGCTCATGTGGTTCCTGTCGCGCCCGCGCACCTACACGGTGACACCAGACGACCCCCAGCTCGGACTGAGCTTCAACGACTATCGCGGACAGCCGGATCTCGTCGATCACGCGAAGACGCTCGTCCGGATCCTCGGTGGTGTCGAGCGCTTCAAGCTTGCCGGCGGCGAGATGCCGAAGGGAATGCTGCTCTCGGGTCAACCTGGGACGGGCAAGACCTTCCTTGCGGGCGTCATCGCCGCTGAGGCAAAGCTACCGTTCATTTACATCGACGCTTCGAGCCTTCGAAGCATGTGGATGGGCGTCGACGCGCTGATCATCATTTCGCTCTTCCGGAAGGGCCGAGGCCTCGCGCGCAAATACGCGAAGCCGGGCACGCCGGGCGCGTGCATCCTGTTCATGGACGAGCTCGACTCCATCGGTCTCTCGCGCGGCGGCGTCCAGGGCAGCGGACAGATGCAGGGCGGCATGGGCGGGATGGGCATGTTCGGCGGCCAGGGCATGGGCCTGAACACGCTCCTCAACCAGATGGACTCTCTCGGGCAGCACGTCGAAGACCGTCTCAAGGTCAAGATCGCGCGGTGGCTTGGTCTGGTCCGGGGGCCGGTTCCGCCGAAGCCGCTCGTCTTCGTGATGGGGGCAACGAACCGCCCCGACGTTCTCGACTCAGCGCTCACCCGACCGGGCCGGTTGGACCGTTCTCTCATCGTCTACCCGCCGGATGGCGAGGGACGGAAGGACATTATTCAGCACTACCTCGGTAAGAAGTCGCACGACGAGACCTGCGACGTCGACATGATGGCCCAGGACTCGATCGGATGGACCCCGATCCACATCAAGACCATCATCAATGAGGCGCTCATCATCGCCAACGAACAAGGCCGCGACACGATGAGCTACAAGGACTGGCTCGCCGCTGCGGACATGCGCTTCCTCGGTCTCAAGCAGCCGATCTCGAAGATGAGCGAGGATGACAAGCGCGCGGTCGCATATCACGAGGCTGGGCACGCGGTGGTCACCCGATACCTCAAACCCGAGGACCGGATGCAGAAAGCCTCCATCGTGCGGCGCGGTGAGACCCTCGGTGTGGTGTCGCGGTCGGAACGCGAGGAGCGGCACCAGCTTCACGCGCGGCAGATCGAGGCGGACATCATGATCTCGCTCGGATCGCGCGCCGTGGAAGAGCTCATGCTCGGCACAAAGCTCGCCGGCGCGAGCTCGGACCTTCAGAACGCGACAAATCGAGCGTTCACCTATGTCGCGATGCTCGGCATGGGCTCCACCCTGCTCGTCGCACCGACGAGCATGGCGGGATTCCCCCCGCACGTGCTGATGCTCGCCGACAAGATGCTTCAGGAGCTGTACGAAGAGACCAAGCGGCTGATCCGAGAGAAGGAGTACGCGGTGCACGCCGTGGCTGCTGCGCTCATCGAGCGGCAGGAGCTCATCGGTTCGGAGCTCGACGAGGTCTTCGCGTACGCCGACGAGGCTCATCCTGAGAAGGCCGCGCCCTTCATTCGGAAGCCTCTGGTCCTCCCGACGATGGATGAGCTCATGAAGCAGAACGGCAGCAACGGCCACGTCGCGGTGGTCGCCATGCCGGGACTTCCGGCGGAGCCTGTTCCCGGTCAGCCGGTCCCTGGACCGTTCCCGCCTGTACCGGTGCCTCCGCATCCGGAGGGCTCGACCTAGCGCCAGGCCTGCGCGAGCTGCGCGAGCGTGACAAATCGGACCGGCCCCGCGTCGCGGTCGTAGCGAAGGGGCGCGAACGCGTCGAAGACCGCGCTGATTGCCGCGCGCTCGGTCGCGTCGATCGTGCCCGGGTGGCTCACGATCGTGATCGCGCGACGCGACATCGCGATCTCTCCCGCCGGCGCAAGGTACGAGAGATCCGCGCGGATGATCGGCGCGATCGTCCGCACGTCGTAGCCATAGGTGTTACCGCCGATGGTCGGCGCCTCGAGCAGCGATAGGGAACCCACGGCATTCGCGTCATCCGGCGATGGTCGGTACGGCTGCGCGTCCGGAGCGAGCGTCCACGGCAGCGCAAGCCGGCCGAAGCCGCCCGCGGGCACGCCGCTGCAGTCGGCGGTAAAGCCGGCTGCGGCGATCGCCCGGAGGTTCGCCGCGTTGGCGAACTCACCACCCGCGCGGAAGCTCGTCGGCCGCGGCAGGCCGTGATCCGCCATCAGCTTGAGCGAATAGTCGACGAGTGCTCTTGTCTCGCTCTCGGTGAACGCGGTCATCGGGACGTCGTATCCGTCGCTTCGGCCGGCCCAGCTCGGGGCGGTCCGCGGCGTCACGCCCGCGGCGCGCACGAAGTCCGTCCACATGTGGACATGGAGCGCAATCTCGGCCATGCCGACGTTCGCGACGCCGGTCATCCATTGCTGCATCGCATCGGCCCGCTCGCGCGACACCTGCGTCGTCGTCCACACACGCGGATTCCACATGATCGTCATGGGCACGTAGTTGGCCTGGCCGATGGCCCACGCGTTGGCCATTGCGTCGTCGCTCGCGGCGTCCCCTTCGAAGTCGAGCGTCCAAACCACGTACTCCGGCTCCGACAGCACGAAGGTCGAGCTCCAGAGCACAGCGTCCGCGCCGTCGTTCATTCGGACGAGGTAGTCGATGGTCTGAGGGCCCGGTGCCGCTCCATCGAGGGGAACCCCGCCGGTCCACACCGCGGGCCCCATCACGCCGAGCGCGCCGGTGCTACCGGGAGACGGCGCGAGCTCGACGGTGCGGCCGGTCGAACGGAGCTTTGCCCGCGGACGTCCTCGACTGGCGTCGACAGCCGGAAAGCTGATCGCGGCGGGAACGCTTTCGAGGAAAAGGCTGTCGGGGACCGTGTACCAGCGCCTGGCCGGAGCTTGGACGATGAAGATGGGCTTCTCGGGGAGGCCGACCGAGGTTTGGGATGTCGCGGTCGGAGCGACTTCAGGAGACCTGGGGGACGGACTGGGACTCGCGACGGGCATGCACGAGGCCGCGGCGAGGCCGAGGGCGATCACATGTGCGAGATACTTGAAGGGCAGATGGCCCTCGCGGCGCAGCGGCGTTGGATCATGCCCAAAAAGGCCCGGGATGTCCCGGATGATATCCCCGCGCTCGTCGCTCAGGTGCTCGCCTGCCGCGGCCTCGCGGCCGGCGACATGGCCGCTTTCCTCGCGGCACGGCCGACCGACGAAGGCCCGCCAATGCTCGACCTGGATCGCGCAGTCGACCGGCTCCGTCGTGCGCTCGCGGCTCGCGAGCGCATCGTTGTCTACGGGGACTACGACGTCGACGGGATCGCCGGATCGGCCATCCTCGTGCGCGCGTTCCGGCAGCTCGGCGTCGTGGTCGGCGCATACATCCCCAATCGCTACGAGGAGGGCTACGGGCTTAACTCGGCAGCGCTCCGGCATCTCGCGCAGGACGGTGCCAAGGTCATCGTGAGCGTCGATTGTGGCGTCACCGCGGTGAAGGAGGCGGCGCTCGCGCGCGAGCTCGGCGTCGATCTCATCGTGACCGACCACCATCACCCGCCGGCCGAGCTCCCCGAGGCGTACGCGCTCGTCAACCCGCGCCGCCCCGGCGATCCGTCGACCGAGAAGGAGCTCGCGGGCGCCGGCGTGGCGCTCGTGCTCGCCAAGCGCCTCCTCGGCGATCTCGCGTACAGCCTGCGGCAGGACGAGCTCCTGCAGCTCTGCGCGCTCGCGACCGTCGCTGATGTCGTGCCGCTTCGCGGCGGCAACCGCGTGCTCACGAAACACGGACTCGAGGCACTGAACCGCGCGCCCATACTCGGCGTGCGTGCCCTCGTCGAGCGGGCCGGTCTCAAGCTCGGGCGGGTCGGCGCGGGCGACATCGGCTTCGTGCTCGGTCCGCGTCTGAACGCGGCCGGCCGGATCAACGACGCGGAGGACGCGCTGCGGCTGCTGCTGACCGAGGATGCCGAAGAGGCGAAGACCCTCGCCGAGCGCCTCGAGCAGCGCAACACCGAGCGGCAGGAGCTCACCCGCCAGGTGGTCGCGGGCGCGCGCGAGCGCGCCGCGGAGCGTCCAGACGCGTGGATCACGGTCGTCGCGGACACGCAGTGGCCCGCCGGCATCGTCGGCCTCGGCGCGTCGCGGCTCGTCGAGGACTACGGTCGGCCAGCGATCGTCATCGCGATCGACGGTGACGAAGGAAAGGGTTCGTGCCGCTCGATCGCGGGCGTTCACATCGCCGAGACGCTCGACGAGTGCGACGACATCCTCATCAAGCACGGCGGCCACGCGATGGCGGCGGGATTCTCCGTCTCGGTCGATCGGATTCCCGATCTTATCGAGAGGCTCGACGGGATCGTGCGCGAGCGGCTTCACGGGAAGCGTCCCGTGCCAACCATCAGGGTGGACGCGGAGATCGCGCCGGAGATCCTCTCGAGCAAGCTCGCGCTCGAGCTCGCGATGCTCGAGCCGTGCGGTGCCGAGAATCCAAGGCCGTACCTCCTCATCCGCGACGTGCGCGTCTACGACATCCGACAGGTGGGCGCGGATGCCGATCATCTGCGCTGCAAGGTGACGGTCGGCCGCTTCACGTTCGACGCCATGGCCTTCCGACGCGGCGATCACGCCGAGGGGATGACCGAAGCCGGCCGTGTGGATGCTGTTGTGAGCGTCGGGACCGGCCTGCGCGGATTCGTCGAGCTCGAGCTCCGCGACTTCGGTCCGGTCGGCACGGCCGCCGAGATGGAGCGTCTCGCGAGCGGCGCCGCGCCGGTGTTGGTGGGCTAGATGGCAGAGCGCGCGCCCACGTTCACGTCGCGGATCATCGGCATCACCGATCGACTGCGACCGCAACGCTCCGGTCACGTCGACGACAACGTCCTCGCGAAGGAAATCCTTCGCCACTACCCCGAAGGCGACGCCGAGCTCGTGCGACGCGCGTACGCGTATGCGGCCGAAGCGCATGAAGGCCAGAAGCGCGTCTCCGGCGAGCCTTACATCACGCATCCGGCCGCGGTCGCGATGCTCGTCGCCGAGCTCGGCATGGATCCGGCGACCGTCGCCGCGGCGCTGCTCCACGATGTGCCCGAGGACACCAAGAGGACCGTCGAGGACGTGCGGCGCGAGTTCGGCGAAGAGATCGGCCGTCTCGTCGACGGCGTCACGAAGCTTTCGCGCCTCTCAGGCCAGTCACGTGACGAGCATCAGGCCGAGAACATCCGAAAGATGCTCCTCGCGATGGCGGACGACCTGCGGGTCGTGATCATCAAGCTCTGCGACCGGCTGCACAACATGCGGACGCTCGCGCCGCTTCCGCCGGAGAAGCAGAAGCGCATCGCGAGACAGACGATGGACATCTACGCGCCGCTCGCGCACCGCCTCGGCATCTGGCAGATCAAATGGGAGCTCGAGGACCTCGCGTTCAAGTACCTCGAGCCCGAGCACTACCACGAGGTCGCGGAGCAGCTCGCCGCGCGCCGTCAGGTCCGCGAGCGCTACATCAACGAGACGATGAAGACGCTCGGCCAGGAGCTTGAGAAGGCCGGCATCCGCGCTGAGCTCTCGGGCCGCGCGAAGCACCTCTGGTCCATCTCGGAGAAGATGCGCCGCAAGGGCGTCGGCTTCGAGGAGGTCTACGACGTCCTCGCGATCCGGACCATCGTCGACGACGTACCTTCCTGCTACGCGGCGCTCGGCGTGGTGCACACACTGTGGCCGCCGATCCCAGGGCAGTTCGACGACTACATCGCCGTGCCCAAGGCCAACATGTACCAGTCGCTGCATACCGCGGTCATCGGCACGGGCGGACAGCCGGTCGAGATCCAGGTGCGCACGAAGGACATGCACGACCTCGCCGAGTACGGCATCGCGGCGCACTGGCGGTACAAGGAAGGCGGCAAGGGCGACCGCGACTACGAGTCCAAGCTCGCGTGGGTCCGCCAGCTCCTCGAGTGGCAGCACGACGTCGCCGATGCGCAGGAGTTCGTCGAGTCGCTCAAGGTCGACGTCTTCCAGGACCAGGTCTTCGTGTTCACGCCGAAGGGCGAGGTCAAAGGGCTTCCCGCCGGTTCCACGCCGATCGACTTCGCCTACCGCATCCACACCGACGTCGGGCATCGCACGATCGGCGCGAAGGTCAACGGCCGGATCGTGCCGCTCGATCACAAGCTCGCGTCCGGCGACATCGTCGAGATCGTCACGAGCAAGGCCGCGCGCGGACCGTCGCGCGACTGGCTCGGGATGGTCCGCACTCCCGGCGCGCGCGAAAAGATCCGCGCGTGGTTCAAGCGCGCGCAGCGCGACGAGAACGTCACGCATGGCAAGGAGCTTCTCGACAAGGAGCTCAAACGGATCTCCCAGCGCGAGCTCGGAGACATCTCCGACGA
>JALYLL010000370.1 GCA_030774255.1 Chloroflexota bacterium
CCACGAAGACCGTGAAGAAGGAGATCCATCTTCCGGGGACCTACCCCTTCCACACGGAGAAGGTCGACCAGGACGGCGTCTATTTCATGGCGGACCGCTCGCTCATGGTCCTGTCCGATCACCTCGGACCCGGTCTTCTGTGGGTCGATTGGAAGGAGCGCCGAGTCATTTCCGAGACCAAGCTTGGCCAGCAGCCCTTCCACACGACGTACGACCCGGAGGGCGATCGTCTTCTCACGACGACGAACGTCGACGGCATGGTGAACGTCATCGACGTGAAGACACGCACCGTCGTGCAAAAGATCTCCGTACCCAGAGCACATGGCATCGGAGCCGTGCCGATCGCCGGGGGCCTTTAACGCTTCCGCGTTCCGCTCCATAGACACATACCCTCTTTGTCCATGGTGTTCCGCGCGCTCGCCCTTCTGTACAACGCGCTCCCGGTGCGCTGGCAGCGGCGCATCCTCAACCGAACGCAATCGCGATTCCTCGTCGGTGTGGTGGGTCTCGGCGTCGATCCGAATGGCCACGTGATCCTGGCGCGCCACCGTTTCGGAGCGCCGGAGTGGCGTTTTCTCGGGGGCTTCCTTTCTCCCCGCGAGCGGCTCGAGGACGCGCTTGCTCGCGAGGTGCGCGAGGAGACCGGGATCGAGATCGAAGTCGGTCCGATCCTCGAAGCCAGTCAGGGGTACCGCTGGCAGCGCATCGAGCTCGTCTACGCGTACCGGCCGCTCGGCGGGACCGAGCGGCTGTCCGAAGAGCTCGTCGAGGTCCGCGCGTTCGATCTGGCCGATCTTCCTGACGTGCGTGCCGATCAGCGCGGGATCATCGAGCGCCGCGCGCGCCAGGCCTCGGAGTGGGCCCAGCACCGCAGGTGAGGAGGCGCGTCGGAGCGGTGCTGCTCCTCATCGTCCTCGTCGCATGGCTCGCCGCACCGGTCGCCCGGGCATATCTGCTCGTCGCGGGACGGTCGAGCGAACCGGTGGCTCCGCGGGATCTCGTGCTCGAGGATCTGCGTTTCAAGGCCGGTCCCGATGGCGATCACACCCACGCGGACGTGGAGCTTGCTGGCTGGGCCATACACACCTTCCACGGCGCCCCGGCCGTCGTTCTCGTTCATGGGTTCAAGAGCTCACGTGAGGAGATGCTGCCGTGGGCGAGGCTGTTCCACGACGCCGGCTACAACGTCCTGCTCTTCGACACGCGGGGCTGTGGCCAGAGCGGCGGCTCGACCGTCGGGCTCGGCGCCACCGAGCCGCGCGACATCTCTCTTGCCGTGGAGGCCGCTCGCGATCAGTTCGGAACGACGAAGGTCGCGGTGCTCGGTATCTCTCTCGGCGCGGGTGCGGCGATCCTTGCCGCAGCTGGAGATCCAAAGATAAGCGCGGTGATCGCCGACAGCGCGTGGACGGATCAGGACCTCCAGCTTTCACGCCTCTCGTTCCTTCCGCTCGGCCCCGTTCGCATTCCGCTCGCGCCCTATGGCATCGCAGCGGTGAACGCGTTCGTAGGCGCCGACGTCACCAGGGCGCGGCCGCTCGATGCGGTCGGTCGCATTTCGCCCCGGCCGATCCTCCTCATTCACTCCGCGGACGACGACAACGCGACCACGCCGGTCGAGGGGGCGCGCAAGCTCTTCGCGGCGGCCGGCGAACCGAAGGAGCTCTGGGTCGCGCCGCGCGGCGGCCATGTCGGCGCGATCAACGCGGTCCCTGACGAGTACCGCTCGCGCGTGCTCGCGTTCCTTCGCGGCGCGCTCGGCTAGCTCAACCGGGCGGGCGGCTCGCTCCGAGCGCGGCGACGATCTCCTTGATGTGCTCGAGGTGCTCGAACTCGTGCTCGAGGATCCGACGCATGACCTTGCGCGTCGTCCATCGCCGTCCCATCACCAGGTGATCGAGGTCCGTATCCGGAGGCTCCATGATCGTGAATCGCTGGAATGCCATTCGATGGACGGCCTGCAGCGTGTTGTACGGATCTGCCGGCCACTTCTCGAGACGCGACAGAAGCGAGGCTTCGGTGAGCATCACGTGCTCCAGCGCTTCGCGCACGCTCCACATCGTCTCGGTGGGCTTTCGCTCGAGCTCGTCGGACGAGATCTCGCGGACCAGCGAAAGGAGCGCCGCGCGCGAGGCCTCGAACTGATGCAGGAAGTCCCGGAGCTCGTGCTCCTCCATGCGGCCGATGTCTTCGGGCACGACGCGGTCTGCAGGCAGGTCACGCACATCGAATGTCTCGGGCTCGAGGTCCTTCCAGTGCTCGATCGAGACACCACGCGTGTCGAGGAGCTCGAGGTAGGCGCGAAAGGCGCGCCGCGCGTTCGCGATCGCCTCGTCCCGGGTGGTCCCCGATGCGATGCACCCGCGGAGCACCGGAACGTGGGCGAGCCAGTAGCTGCCTTCGCCTTGAACGTAGATGGCGGGTCGTTCTTTCATGCTCGTACCCATACCTTCTGCCCGCAGTCCGCGCGGATCGTTCGCTCGCTACCGCCGACCATGACACGGATCGGTTCGCCGTGCCGGAGGTCGACAACGCGAACGTCGACGCCGGGACGCAGGCCCTGCGAATCGAGATACTCGAGAAAGCCGGGCTCGTGCTCGAATTGATCGGGGATGCGTTCGACCGTCGCCGTGGTGCCGGGCAGCACGCGGTCGAGGGGCTTTGTCGGGCGCGGCGTCACGCCGGGCATCGGGTTGCCGTGCGGGCACGTCTGCGGATCGCCGAGCACCTGTTGGATGCGCTGCTCCATCTCGGGCGACATCGCATGCTCCAGGCGCTCCGCCTCCTCGTGGGTCTTCCACCACTCAAACCCGAGGACCTCGACGAGGAACCGTTCGGCGAGGCGATGCCGGCGGACGATCGAGTCGGCGTGGTGCTGACCGGTCTTGGTCAGATGCACTTCTTTACGATCATCCAGCGCGATCAGCCCTTCGCGCTCGAGCCGATGGACCATCTCAGAGACGGCCGGCGCCGAGAAGCCGAGGAACTCCGCGAGGCGCGCCGAAACCACGTGCCCGTTCTCGTCGCCAAGTGTGTAAATGGCCTGGAGATACTCCTCGACCGCGGGTGAGTTGCTGATTGTTGACCTCCGCAGTCGGAAATGGTTAGGCTCACCTTAGCCGTTGGGGATGACCAAAAAGGGACGCTCCCCACGGCGAGTATCGCACCGGGAGTGATCGAGGGCCGCGATGTCGATGGGGGAGATTCTGGCGCTGGGCGCGATCGCGGGATTCACGGTGTTCCTCGGGCTGCCCCTCGGCCGGATGCGCAGCGCGTCGACCCGAGTGCGCTCGCTCCTCAATGCCGGTGCGACGGGCATCCTCCTCTTCCTTTTCTGGGACGTCCTCTCCGAAGGGATCGAGCCCGTCGAGAAAGCGCTCGCGGAAGCGACGAACGGCCTCGGCACGTGGCTGCACTTCGGTTGGCTCGCCCTTGTCTTTGCGGTGTCTTTGACGGTCGGTCTGATGAGCCTCGTCTATTACGACCTCTGGCTCGCGCGGCGCGCGCGCGCCACGATGCGTTTCGGTCCTGGCGCCGCGGACGTTCGCGAGTTCCACGCGGGTCCGATCGCGCGTCTGCAGCCGGCACAGCGCCTCGCGTTCTTCATCGCGCTCGGCATCGGCTTCCACAACCTCTCGGAGGGTCTGGCGATCGGCCAGTCCGCTGCCGGAGGGCAACTTCGTCTCGCTCTCGTCCTTGTGATCGGGTTCGCGCTCCACAACGCGACCGAGGGATTCGGCATCGTGGGACCGCTCGCGGGTGAAACACACCTCCCGAGCTGGCGTTTTCTCGGTGCGCTCGGTCTCATAGCGGGCGGTCCGACGTTCCTCGGGACCGTCATTGGTCAGTCCTTCCAGAACGAGACGGTCTTTGCCGCGTTCCTCGCGCTGGCTGCGGGCTCGATCCTCTATGTGGTCATCGAGCTCCTTGCCGTCGCGCGGAAGCTGGGACACAAAGACATGACGACCTGGGGCATCCTGACCGGGCTCGTCCTCGGTTTTGCAACCGACTTCATCCTCACAGCGGTCGGTGCGTGACGAACTAGCGCACTTTTGGGTGTTGTAGCCCGTTAGAGTTCATCGCGTGTTCTCCCGCCAGATCGGCATAGACCTGGGCACCGCCAACGTCATCGTGTATGTCCGTGGGAAAGGGATCGTCCTCACCGAGCCGTCGGTCGTCGCGCTCGCGAAGGAGGATGGCTCGAACCGACCGCGCATCGTTGCGATCGGTGAGGAAGCGAGGCTCATGCTCGGCCGTACGCCCGGCACGATCACGGCGCTTCGTCCGATGCGCGACGGCGTGATCGCGGATTACGTGATCACCGAGCGCATGCTCGAGTACTTCATCAACAAGGTCACCGGCCGGATCAAGTTCGTCAAGCCCGAGCTGATGATCTGCGTCCCGTCTGGCGTGACGAGCGTCGAGCGACGCGCCGTGAAGGACGCCGCGATCCGTGCGGGCGCGCGGGAGGCTCACCTCATCGAAGAGCCGCTCGCCGCCGCGATCGGAGCGAACATCCCGATCTCGGGTCCTTCCGGCAACTTCATCATCGACATCGGCGGTGGCACCGCCGAGATCGCCGTCATCTCGCTCGGTGGCATCGTCGTATCGCGCAGCGTCCGCGCCGCGGGTAACAAGCTCGACGAAGCGATCGCGAACTTCGTACGCAAGCGCTACAACCTGATGATCGGCGAGCGCACCGCTGAAGATGTGAAGATCCAGATCGGGTCCGCTCTGCCGATGGATCCCGAGCTCACGATGGAGGTTCGCGGTCGCGATCTCATCGCCGGTCTTCCGCGAACGATCACGATCGGTTCGAACGAGATCTCCGAGGCGATGGATCCTGTTCTTCAGCAGATCATGGGTGCGGTGAAGGCCGTACTCGAGGAGACCCCTCCGGAGCTCGCATCGGACGTGATCGACAAGGGCATGGTGCTGTCGGGTGGTGGCGCTCTCCTCCGCAACATGGACAAGCTCCTGACCCAGGTCACCGGGGTCGCCTGCTACGTCGCCGAAAACCCGCTCTACTGCGTCGCCAAGGGCACGGGTATGGCGCTCGAGCATCTCGACTTCTTCCGCAGAAGCCTCGTCGCAGTCCACTAGCGGGGGAGCCTTGGCGCCGGCGCGCGTCGACATCCTCGGCGTCGGGTTCGACCGCATCGACCTCGCCGCCGCAGCGGAACGCATCATCGAGCGGCACGCCGCGGGAAAGCGCACCTTCGTCATCACGGCCAATCCCGAGTTCGTGATGCTCGCGCGACGCGACGCCGATCTCGCAGGGATCGCGCGAGCTGCTGATCTCGTCGTTGCCGACGGCACCGGGGTGCTCCTCGCGTCTCGGGTGCTCCACGATCCGCTGCCCGGCCGCGTGCCAGGTCGTCTGCTTGTGCCCGCGGTGCTCCAGCTGGCCAGCGGTCCGGTCTTCCTGCTCGGCGCCGCCCCCGGCGTGGCCGAGCGCGCGGCCGCAACGCTCGTGCGCCGGATCCCGTCGCTGCAGCTCGCCGGTACCCACGCTGGCTCCCCCGCGCCGGAGGACGACGAGGCGATCCGAGCGCGGATCCAGGCCGCCGGCGCGCGGGTCCTCCTTGTCGCCTACGGCATGCCGGCCCAGGAGCGCTGGATCGCGCGGAATCTGCCGCATCTTCCATCGGTCCGGACGGTCATCGGCGTCGGCGGCGTCTTCGATCAGCTCGCCGGGCGCGTGCGGCTTCCGCCGCGCCTCGTTCACGCCGTCGGCCTCGAGTGGCTCTGGCGGCTCGCGTTCGAGCCGCGCCGGTGGCGGCGGCAGCGCGTCCTGCCGGTCTTCGCCGCTCTCGTCGCGCGCCAGCGCATTCTTGGCGGATGAACCTCGCGCTGGCGCACGAGTACTTCGTCGTGCACGGCGGCGCCGAGCGCGTGGTCGAGACGCTCCACCAGATGTGGCCCGAGGCGCCCGTCTACACGTTCTTCCACGATCGCCGCCGCTACGGGGACCTGCCGGGATGGAAGCTTCG
>JALYLL010000371.1 GCA_030774255.1 Chloroflexota bacterium
GCGAGCGCGCGGTGATGATCCACCGCGTGCTCTTCGGAAGTCTCGAGCGTTTCGTCGGCGGCCTGATCGAGCACTACGCCGGGAACTTCCCGCTCTGGCTCAACTGGGAACAGGTGGCGGTCATCCCCGTCCGCGAGTCGGGGCTCGACTATGCGCGCGGCATCGCGACCAAGCTGCGCGCGGAGGATTTCCGCGTGCATCTCGACGAGCAGGCCGGCGATCTGCGCAACCGAGTCAAGGAAGCGCAGCAGCGCAAGGCGAGCTACATGCTCGTCGTTGGTGACAAGGAGGCGGCGGCCGGCACCGTGTCGGTGCGCAGGCGCGGCTCCCGCGACGAGGAGCGAGGCGTCACGCTCGACGCGTTTGTTGATCGCATTAAGAAGGACCGTGCCGACAAGGCCCTCCCGCCCGACTTCACGCAGCACGAGCCAAGCGCTGGAGACGCGATGGCATGAGCGTTCCCCTTCTTCGCGGCTCGACGGTGGAGCTCCGCCCGATGACCTACGACGACGTTCCCCTTCTGATGCGGTGGGGAAGCGACACCGCGTTCCGCCACTATCAGTGGGGTCAGAAGCCGGGCCGCTTCGAGGAGAAGAACGCGCGCGGGTGGATCGAGCGCATGTCGCGCCCGGGCGATTCGGCGTGCTGGGTGATCGAACACGAAGGCCGGCCGATCGGTTTCGCGAACTACCGCGACCTTCACCCGAAGGGAAAGAGCGCCGAGATCGGCATCGGGATCGGCAATCCGGACCTTTGGGGCAAGCATCTTGGCCGCGACGCGCTGGAGACGCTTCTGCGTTACCTCTTCGATCAGCTCGGCCTGCATCGCGTCGGCCTGTCGGTCGTGGGCTTCAACGATCGCGCGATCTCGATGTACAAGGCGGTCGGGTTCGAGGTCGAGGGCATCGAGCGGGACGGCGTCGGGACCGAGGACGGCTACGTCGACGACGTGAAGATGGCGATCGTGAGGGGCCGGCCGCGCCCGGACTTCGACCCCCGACCGGTCACGTTGGAGGGCGATCACGTTCGGCTCGTTCCCCTGCGTGCCGAACACGCCCAGGCGCTCTTTGAGGCAGCCGACGAGGACGACATCTGGCTCTGGATGCAGCCGCGGCCGCAGGGCCTGCCCGGGTACGAGTTGTACGTCCGCTGGGCGCTTGACCAGCAGATCCTCGGAACGCAGCTGCCGTTTGCGGTGATTCGCAGGTCGGACGGGGTCCTGGTCGGCACAACGCGGTATGCACACATCGATCCGCCCAATCGCACCCTCGAGATCGGCTACACGCTGTACGGAAAGGACGCGCGGCGAACTCAGGTGAACACGGAATGCAAGCTGCTACTTCTCCGCCACGCGTTCGAGACGCTCGGGGCCAACCGTGTGTGGCTGCAAACAGACAAACGGAACGAACGCTCACAAAAGGCGATCGCGCGCCTCGGCGCAACTCGAGAAGGGGAGCTGCGGAATGAGCGCGTTCTGGCCGACGGGCATCTCCGCACGAGCGTCATCTTCGGTATCACCAAAGGTGAGTGGCCGGAGATACGCGATCGCCTGCTCGTTTATCTCGGCCGGTGATATGCTCGATTCAGTTGAAGTTCTTTCACGGGGAGCGGCCGCGCTGATAGCGGCATTTTCACGCAGATAACCGAGGTCTCCCTATAGCCGCGCCCGAACTGCGGATCAACGAAGCGATCCGTGTTCCTACCGTTCGCCTTCTCGGTCCCAACGGTGAGCAGCTCGGGATCATCCCGACCGCGCGCGCGCTCGCGAAGGCGCAGGAAGAGGGCTACGACCTCATCGAGATCGCCCCGAACGTCCAGCCACCGGTGGCGCGCATGGGCGACTTCGGGAAGTACCGCTATGACCTGCAGCAGAAGGCCAAGGACGCCAAGAAGAAGCAGAAGGCCGTGACGTGGAAGGAGATCCGGGTCTCGCCGAAGATCGACGACCACGACATCGACACGAAGATCCGCTCTGCCGCGAAGTTCCTGGATGAGGGCGACAAGCTCAAGGTCACCGTGCGCTTTCGTGGCCGCGAGCTCGCGCATCCCGACCGCGGCCGCACTTTGCTCATTGCCATCGGCGACAAGCTGAAGGACCACGGGGTCATCGAGCGCGCCCCGCTCCTCGAAGGCCGGCAGATGCACATGGTCATGAACCCGGTACGTCGAGACGCTGTCCCGGGGGCGCCGACTGCGGCCCCACCCGCTCCGCCCGCCCCGCCGGCGGCCGCGACCTCCGCCGCACCGAAGCCTCCTACGCCCGGACCGCGACCGGCACCCGCGACAGCGCGGCTTCCGGCCCCGCCGGCGCCGGCTCCCGCGCCCGCTCGGCCGCCTGCGGCACGCCCGACGCCACCTCCACGCGCACAACGACCTGCATAGTCTTCGCCGCTGGCCCGTCTGCGGTCTGCTGCTTGGCCAGTCGCTTCACGTCTGGCCGCAGTAGGCAATAAACTGGGCGTTCACGTCGCGCTTAGACCGGAGGTCGTTCACCGTGCCCAAGATCAAGAGCCATAGCGGCGCGAAGAAGCGGTTCGAGTTCACCGGTACCGGCCGCCTCCGTCGTGCGAAGGCGTACAAAGGCCACCTCAACCAGCACAAGTCACCGTCGCGGAAGCGCCGTCACGCAGGTAAGGCACTCGTGGCCAAGGGCGACTTGCAGCTCGTCCGCAAACTGTTGCCGAACCTGAAGGTAAGGAGCTAAGGGATGTCGCGGGTCAAGCGCGGAGTTGCCGCGCACAAGAAGCACAAGAAACTCCTTTCGCAGGCCGAGGGTCGCCGTGCCTCGAAGCACAAGCTCGTACGTCCCGCCCGCGAGGCGGCCATGCACGCGCTGCGCTACGCGTATCGCGATCGCCGGGCTCGCAAGGGTCAGTTCCGCGCGCTCTGGATCACTCGGATCAACGCGGCGGCGCGCGACGCAGGCGTTTCGTACAGCCGTCTTATGAATGCGCTTCGTCTTTCCGGGATTGACCTTGACCGCAAGGTTCTCGCGGACATGGCGATCCGTGACCCGAAGGTGTTCCGTCACTATGTCGATCTGATCAAAGAGAAGTCGAGCTCGCAGACCAACAAGTCATAAGGGCGTCGAAGGAGAGCAGTACCGCGACACGCGGCGAAGCAGAGAGACCGCACACGGTGAGAGCCGGTCACGCCGACGACGCGGGAATTCGCTCCAGAGCCGACCGGCAGAAAAGCCGGTCCGGGTGAAGCCCGATAAAGCTTCGACCGAGCGTCCTCCTCAACCAGGGGGGAACACGGGTGGTACCGCGGAGGCCCGCCTTCGTCCCGAACGAAAGGCGGGCTTTTGTGTGTCCAAGAGGAGGAGGATGCGATGGCGGATGACCTGAGAGAGCTCGCGGACCGCGCGGTCGCCGAGATCAGGGCGGCGGCGGACGAGGCCGCGCTCGAGGCCGCTCGCGTGAAGTACCTCGGGCGGAAAGGTGCCCTCAGCGAGGCCACGAAGGGCATCGCGAAGCTGCCCGCCGCTGAGAAGCCCGCATACGGGGCCGCGCTGAACGAATCGAAAGGTCGCATCGAGGCGAGCCTCGACGAGCGCGGCGCGGCCCTACGCGGGAAGGCCCTGGAGCGCGATCTCGGCGCGGAACGCGAGGACATGACTCTGCCGCCGCGTCGCGTACGTGTCGGCCGTTTGCACCCGATCACGCAGACGGTGCGCGAGGTCTCCCGGATCTTCGGGTCGCTCGGCTTCGAGACCGTCGAAGGTCCCGAGATCGAGTGGGACTACTACAACTTCGAGGCTCTCAACATCCCCGCGGGACATCCAGCGCGCGAGAAGTGGGACACCCTGTGGATCTCGAATCCGCTCGGCGACGATCCCTCGCGGCCAATCCTCGGCCGAACGCATACCTCGCCGATGCAGGTGCGCGTGATGGAGGAGCGAAAGCCGCCCATCCGCGTGGTCGTCCCCGGCCGGTGTTACCGGTACGAGGCGACCGACGCGATCCGGGAGTCGATCTTTTTCCAGTACGAGGGGCTCGCGATCGACGAGAAGCTCACGATGGCCGACCTCAAGGGCACGCTGTACGCGTTCGCCCGGCAAGTCTTCGGAAGCGATCGCAAGATTCGTTTCCGCGTCGACTACTTCCCGTTCACAGAGCCATCGGCGGAGATCGCGTTCGACTGTTTCGCATGCGAGGGACGCGACCCCGCCTGTCGCGTCTGCGGCGGCGACGGCTGGATCGAGGCCGCGGGCTGCGGCATGGTCCACCCCGACGTATTGCGGCGCGTTGGATATGACCCGTCGCGCTACCAGGGCTTCGCCTTCGGGGGCGGCATCGAGCGCCTCGCGATGCTCCGCACCGGCGCGCCTGACATCCGGCTCTTCTATCAAAACGATCTGCGATATCTGGAGCAGTTCTGATGCTGCGTTTGGCGCATGCAGTTCCAAAGCAGGGAATGCCTGGCGTCGTCAGCGCCGAAACCCTCTCAACGCGGTGGCGGGCCCCCCGGCCTCCGGCCGGTACCCCACCGCGCGGGGGCCCTCGGCGCTCCCGACGCCGCACCTGGCCCTCGGAACTGCATGCGCCGCCTTGCCTCAGAGGACTCTCGTGCTCATAAAGGTTCCCGTCTCTTGGCTTCGCGAGTACGTCGATATAGATGTGCCAATCGATGAGCTCGCTCTCAAGCTCCATATGTCCAGCACCGAGGTGAAGGGCATCGAGCGACCCTGGTGGGACGACAGGATCCGTACGGCGCGCGTCGAGAAGCTCGCCAAGCACCCCAACGCGGACAAGCTGCAGCTCGCGACCGTGGACTACGGCGCCGGCACTTCGAAGACCGTCGTGACCGGCGCGACGAACCTGACCGAAGGCGCGATCGTTCCGTACGCCGACGAAGGCGCGACGGTCATCGACGGCCACACCGGCGAACGCGCCATCTTGCGCGGCAAGCCCATGCGCGGGATCAAGAGCGAGGGCATGGTGCTGTCGCGGAAGGAGCTGGGCCTCGGGGACGAGCACGAGGGGATCTACCTGCTCGACGCGACGCTGCCGGTCGGCGCACTTCTTCGTGAAGTGCTCGGGGAGACCATCCTTGCGCTCGAGCTTCAGCCCAACCGCCCCGACTGTCTCGGCGTCGTTGGCATCGCACGCGAGGTCGCAGCGCTGCTCGGCACGAGCCTCCGCGAGCCGCAGCTCGAGCGCTTGGCCGCCGGCGCACCGAAGGACCTCGACGTTCGGATCGAGGACGACGACGCCTGCCCGCGTTTCGCGGCGGCACTCCTCACCGGCGTCCGCATCGGTCCATCGCCCGAATGGATGCAGGCACGCCTGGTCGCGGCCGGCATGCGCCCGATCGACAACGTCGTCGACATCACGAACTACGTCATGCTCGAGCTCGGCCAGCCTCTTCACGCGTACGACCACCGCAAGCTCCGCAGCGGCGTGCTGGTCGCGCGTCAAGCCCGGCGCGGCGAGGCGCTCCGGACGCTCGACGGCGTCGACCGCGTGCTTCCCGAGGGAACGCTCGTGATCGCCGATGCTGAGCACGCGTTGGGCATCGCCGGAATTCTCGGCGGCGAGGACTCGGAGATCCGCGAGGACACCACGACGGTCGCCCTCGAGTGCGCGTCGTTCGAGCCGCGCGGGATCGGTCGGACCGCGGCGAAGCTCGGCCTGCACGGCTCGTCGGGGAGCGCGGCGGCGCGGCGGTTCTCGTGGGAGCTCTCGCCCGAGCTCGTTCCGATCGCGCTCGCGCGTGCCTGCCGGCTGCTTAGCGAGCACGCCGGAGCGAAGGTCGAGGGCGTCGTGGATCGCTATCCGAACCCTCGTCCGAGGGTCAACGTGCGGATGCGCTTCTCGGACGTGCCGCGGGTGATGGGGATCGACATCGATCCAGCGGAGACGCTCGACATCCTGCTACGCCTTCAGTTCACAGCGGCCGCCGATGGGGACACGCTCGTGGCGACACCGCCCATCGTGCGAACCGACATCGCGATCGCCGAGGACATCGTCGAAGAGGTCGGCCGCATCGCGGGCTACGACCGCCTCCCGACGCGCATCCCCGACGGCCCGCTCCCACTCGCGGAGCGTCATCCGCTCGAGGAGTTCCGCGAGCATGTCCGCGACGGTCTCGCGGGATTCGGTCTTCAGGAGATCGTTTCGTACTCGCTCATCGATCCCGCGTGGCTCACGCGGCTGACCGCAGATGGCTCGCCCATCGCGCCGGATCCGCTGCGCGTGGTCAACCCGACGACGGTGTCGCAATCCGTTGCGCGGCCGACCCTACGCGCGAGCCTGCTCGACACCGGGAGGCGCAACCTGCGCCATCGCTCGTCCGTCGCGATCTTCGAGATCGCTCCTATCTATCTGCCTACGCGGGCTGACCTTCCCGAAGAACGCTGGACGATCGCGGTCCTGCTTGCTGGAAACACGGAACCGGTGAAGGACGGCGAGACATGGCTCACACCCGAGCGCCGGTTCGACGTGCACGATCTGCAGGGGATCGTGGGCGGTTTGGAGGATCTCCTCGACGTCGAGATCTCGGGCGATAGACGGGACGCGCCCGGTCTCCATCCGGGACGCAGCATCGCGTTCGCGCGCGGGGAGAAAAACTACCTCGTCGCGGGCCAGCTCGATCCCCGAGTCGCCGAAAAGTGGGAGCTTCCCGCCGAGACATTCATTGCGGAGATCGATCTGGCCGTCTGGCAAGAGTCCTCGCGCTCGCTGCGCGTCGCCGCGCCGCCGCGGTTCCCCGCAGCGCTTCGGGACGTCGCCGTGGTCGTCGACGAGGCCACTCCGTACGGCGACTTGGAGCGCGAGATCAGGGCGGCTGGCGGCAAAGACCTCGAATCCGTCGCTCTCCTCGACGTCTACCGCGGTCAACAGACCGGGGCGGGAAAAAAGTCATTTGCCGTGCGCCTGACCTTCCGGTCCGCGTCAGGGACCCTTGGCGAGGCCGACGTCGAGCGCTTGCTGAAACGGATCGCCGGGCGCCTTCAGCATGCCCTGGGAGCGACGATCCGTGACTAACTCACGTCCGGGGGCGGTCCGACCGGACTGAACCGGCTCGCAGGCAGGGTGGTACCCAGATAGACTCGGCGCCTAGCGCCAGGGAGGTGTGTGAACTAGTGGAGAAACGTTACATGCGCAGAGGGCTTGCCCTCGCTGTCACCGCATCGATAGCACTCGCAGCCTGCACCCAAACGCCAGCGACGACCGGAAGCCCGTCACCGGGCGCGTCCGCGAGCGTGGCTCCGGGGACGTTCACGCGTGGCCAGGGTGGGGAACTGAAGATCCTGTACTGGCAGGCACCGACGATCCTCAACACGCATCAAGCGACCGGAACCAAGGACTACGACGCGGCGCGTCTCATTCAGGAGCCGCTCGCCTCGTGGGGCGTTGACGGGAAGCCGGTCGCGAACGGGCTCGCGAAGGAGATCCCGACTGTCGACAACAAGGGAGTCTCCGCCGACTTCACGACCGTGACGTGGAATCTCGCCAGCGGGCTGAAGTGGTCCGACGGCACGGCGGTCACGGCCGACGACGTCGTCTTCACGTCGAAGTACATGGCCGACACCGACACCGCTGACCCGAACTCCGACTTCATGACGGGCGTAAAGTCGGTCGTCGCGACCAACCCGACCACCGTCACCGTCACCTTCGACGCCCCGACCGCGAACCCGTACCAGTTCGGAACGGGTGGCGGCAACGAGATCATGCAGAAGGCACAGTTCGAGAAGTGCCTCGGCGCGAAGGCGAGCGAGTGCCCGGAGAACTTGAAGCCGGTCGGCACCGGGCCCTACAAGCTCACCGAGTTCAAGTCCGGCGACGTCGTGACCTACGAGATCAACACGAACTACCGCGACGCGAAGAAGCCCTACTTCAAGACCGTCCAGTTGAAGGGCGGCGGCGACGCTCTGTCCGCGGCCCGCGCGGTCTTCCAGACCGGCGACGTCGACTACGGATGGAACCTCCAGGTCGAAGCCCCGGTGCTCAAGGCGCTCATCACGGGCAGCACCAAGGGTGACTACCTCGGCAAGGCGAGTTCGAATGTCGAGCGGGTGAACATCAACTTCTCGAACCCCGATCCGGCCCTCGGCGACAAGCGGTCCGAGCCGGACCAAAAGCACCCGTTCTTCAACGGGCCGGACGGCCTCATCGTCCGATCGGCGCTCGCGATGGCGTCAGACCGCGCGACCATCGGCGACCAGCTCTACGGCAACGGTCTGACCGGCACCTCGACGTGCAACCAGCTCCTCGGGAGCGACGGCTGGACGTCAAAGAACACCGCGACCATGAGCGTTTGCAAGTTCGACGCAGCCGCCGCCAACAAGCTGCTTGACGACAACGGCTGGGTGAAAGGCTCCGACGGCGTACGTGCCAAGGGTGGCATCAAGCTGAAGATCCTCTTCGCCACCACGGTCAACGCCCTGCGCCAGAAGGAGC
>JALYLL010000372.1 GCA_030774255.1 Chloroflexota bacterium
CGCGCGGGACTTCTTCAAGGGAACGTTCGAGACCGCGCTCGAAGCGAACGAGATACTCGCCGAGATCCGTTTTCCGGCTCCCACCGGTCGCACCGGTGGCGCCTACGCGAAGTTCGCGCATCCCGCATCCGGGTTCGCGGTCACCGGCGTCGCGGCGGTGATCACGATCAAGTCCGATGGCACCGTCGAGCGCGCCGCGATCGGCGTTGCTGGAGCGGCCGCCGCCGCGTACCGCGCGACCGAGGCCGAGCGAGCTCTCACCGGTACGAAAGGCGACGCGAAGGCGATCGCCGAGGCTGCCGCGAAGGCGGCGAACGGGATCACGGCCCTGTCCGACCTCGCTGCCTCTGGCGACTACCGCAAGCACCTCGTGACCGTCTACGCGAAGCGTGCGATCGAGCACGCGATCCAGCGCGCCCGCGCCTAAGGAAAACGAAGGAGTGGTGCGTCGGCGCCGTGAAGGCGCCGGCGCACCCTCGCGTCCACGCTCGTAGCATCGCGAGTGGTGAGCGTGCCCGTCATGTCGTCAGTGGAGGACGTCGCAGCCGCGCTCGAGCGCGAGCGCTATGTCGCCGACCGCTCGCTCGCGGTGACGCTCTTTCTCGCATTGCGTCTCGGGAAGCCGCTCTTCGTCGAGGGCGAGGCTGGCGTCGGCAAGACCGAGATCGCGAAAGCACTCGCCTCCGCGCTCGGCCGAAGGCTCATCCGCCTCCAGTGCTATGAGGGCCTCGACGTCGCGACCGCCGTGTACGACTGGGACTATCCGCGGCAGATCCTCGAGATCCGGCTCGCCGAGGGCGAAGGGCGCGCCAACGACGCGCGCGAACGGATCTATAGCGAGCGCTTCCTGATCAAGAGGCCGCTCCTCGAGGCGATCGGCGGTGACGGTCCGCCGCCCGTCCTGCTCATCGATGAGATCGACCGCGCCGACGAGGAGTTCGAGGCATACCTCCTCGAGCTTCTCTCCGACTTCCAGATCACCGTGCCGGAGCTCGGTACGTTCCGGGCCGCGGTCCCGCCGCCCGTCATCATCACGTCGAATCGCACGCGGGAGATCCACGACGCTCTCAAACGCCGGTGCCTCTATCAGTGGATCGACTACCCCAGCGTGGAGCGCGAGCTTGCGATCGTCGCGCGGCGTCTTCCCGACGTGCCAGCGCGGCTCGCGCGGAGTGTCGTCGCGGTGGTCCAGGCGCTTCGGCGCGACGATCTCTTCAAGCGTCCGGGTGTCGCTGAGACGCTCGATTGGGCAATGGCGCTCGCCGCTCTCGGTACCGGCGAGCTCGACGAAGCCGCGATCGACGGAACTCTGGGCGTGCTTCTCAAGTACGAGGAGGATGTCTCGCGGGTGCGCGCCGACATGCTTCCGGGCCTGGTGGCAGAGGCGGCGCGCGCGGGCTGATCGCATCCGACGCTACCGATTCGGATATCACCGTCGTCGCAAATCCTCTGGCATGGGCCGTGCGTTGTTCTGGCGCGTGGAACGAAACGTCGCGGACACATTGCGGTCGCCGGGTCGGCGCACTACATAGGCATGGACAGCAACAACGCGCTCGACGCGATCCTGGCACTTCGCGCGATCTGGGAACAGAAGCGAGGCCGCGTGACCCTCGCCGATCTCGAGATCCTCGTCCATCGCTGCGTGCGCAGTCGCGGCGCCGCGGCGCTGCCACCCGAACGCTGGCGCGGTCGACCCTGGCGGGCGACGACTCGCCACGAGGTCGTATTCGAGGCCTAGCACCGGCGACCTGGAATGCGACCATGACGTTTCGATGCGCCCTTATTCGCTCCTGCTGATCGTCGCCCTCACGATCTCGTGCACGTTGCGGCCCGCCGCCACGACGACAGCATCGCCTACGCCGAGCGATTCCCCGTCAACACCGTCGCCAACTCCGACCGAAACTCCGACTCCCTCGACGCCTCACGTCTTCGTCATCGTCATGGAGAACTCGAGCCTGGCGACGGCCCTTCGGTCGCCGTCGATCGAACGGCTGGCGGCGACGTACGCGCTCGCAACGAACTACCGCGCCGTGTCTTCGCCGAGCTTGCCGAACTATCTCGCCATGACGTCCGGTAGCACCTGGGGCATCACCGACGACGCCTATCACGTGCTGCCGGCGGGTGGGCTTGGAGCGCAGCTCACCGCCGCCGGGGTGAGTTGGCGCGCGTACATGGAGGGCCTGACGTCGGCGGGCTGCTTACGCAGCCCGTACCCATACGCCCTCAAGCACAACCCATTCGCGTACTACGGCGGCTCGTGTCCCGAGAACGTGGTCGCGCTCGACGCCCTCGACGCGGATCTCGCTCGCGACACACCGAGCGTCGTCTGGGTCACGCCCGGTCTCTGCCACGACGGGCACGACTGCGCCCTCAGCGAGGCTGGCCCGTGGCTCGAGGATCTGGTCCGTCGGATCGTGGATTCGTCGGCCTGGCGCGACCACGGCGCGCTTTTCGTGGTGTGGGATGAGGGCGACGGCCGGTCGAGCGTCGTGCCATTGATCGTCGCATCGCCCGATGTGGAAAGCCGCCGCGTGGACGGCATCTACGATCACTACTCCCTTCTTGCCGCGATCGAAGACCAGTTCGGCCTTCCGCGCCTCGGTGCGGCCAAGGACGCGCGTCCCCTTACCGATCTGCT
>JALYLL010000373.1 GCA_030774255.1 Chloroflexota bacterium
CGCGGGCTCAAGTACGAGACCGTGATGCAGGCGATCGCGCTCGGGGTCGACAGAGTGCGAACCGACAACGACTTCAAGAACACGCCGATCCTCCACATCAACGAAACGATGGGTTACAAGAGGCGAGCTGACGGCATCCAATTCATGCGCAACGCCTAACGCTCTCGCCTGCAAGGCGTGCGCTGGCGCGGGTGGCACCGGTGAGCGGGGTGTGCGCGAGCCGTGGGTGCCCCGGGGACCCGCCTCGCGGAATGAGCGAAGCGAATGACGCGGAAGGCGGGGAGGGTGGCGGCGAGCGCGCGCCCCCGAACCGGGGACAGGACCCGCGCCGAACCGATGGCTCGGCTGGGCGACGAGCTCTAGGCGATCGCGATGTGGAAGCGGAAGGTCGCCTCGCGCTGAAACACTTCGTAGTCGTCGTTGTCATTGCGGAGAAGTGCGGCGCGAAGCTCAGGCCGGGCGTCGAACTCGTCGAAGCCCCGGAGCGCGTCGTACGCCCCGAGCGGATTCTTTGTCGTGATCAGAAAGTCGGTCTCTCCCGCTCCGGCGTCGTGGCGGTCGACCTTGCCCGTATCCCCTATCGCTGCAGAGACACGCTCTTCGAGGACCATGAACTCGTCGAGGTCGCGATAGGACGAGCCGGGGACCGGCAGGACCAGAAGGAATTCCACTGCTGCGAATCTAGTCGCCGTCGGGGATCGCGATAGAGCGCGATAGTCCTAATGGCTCGCAGTACTTCGCGGCCAGCGTCACGAGGGGACCGCTCGCCGCGTTGCTAGTCGCTACGCGGCGCCGAGCTCCTCGCGCAACGACTCGATCACGTAGCTTTGCTCGTCATCGGTCATCGTTGCGAACAGCGGGATCAGCATGGTTGACCGAGCCTTCTCCTCGGTGATCGGAAGCGAGACCGTGCCGATGCGGTCCCGATAAACCTTCTCAAGATGTGAGGCCATCACGCCGCGGCGCGTGGCGACGCCGCGGCGGAGCAGCCTCGCCATGAGGTCGTCGCGGTCGACAGATCGGTCGAGGTCGAGGCAGTAGGACTGGTAGGTATGGGTCGCGTACGGCGGTGTATACGGGGTCCGGACCTTCTTGAGGTCCGCGAGCTCACGACGGTACCGGTCCGCTTTCGCCACGCGGATTCGCAGGAGCTCATCGAGCCGGCGGATCTGCACGAGGCCGATTGAGGCTTGAATGTCGGTCATGCGGTAGTTGAAGCCGAGCTCGGAGTACTCCTCGAGGATCGGTTTATCGGCCTTGTGCCGGTCGAGGTCTGACACGCTCATCGCGTGCGCGCGCAGCTTCCTCGCCTTGTCGGCGAGCGCCTCGTCGTCGGTCGTGATCATCCCGCCCTCGCCGGTCGTGATGACCTTGCGCGGGTGGAAGCTGAATACGGTCTGGTGCGCGTTCGAGCCCACGCGCCGGCCCTTGTACGTACCGCCGATCGTCGGCGCCGCGTCTTCGACGACGTCGATCCCGTGACGCTTGGCGATGTCATTGATGGCGTCGATGTCGCATCCGAGGCCGATCTGATCGACCGGCATGAGCGCCTTGGTCTTCTTCGTGATGCGCTTCTCGATGTCCGCGGGATCCGCGTTGAAGGTCCGCGGATCGATCTCGCAGAAGACGACCGTCGCGCCGGTGTAGAGGATCGCGTTCGCCGATGCGATGAAGGTGAACGACGGGACGATGACTTCGTCGCCGGGCCCAACGCCGATCGTCGCGAGCGCGAGGTGCAGGCCCGTCGTGCATGAGGTCGTCGCAATGCCGTGCTTCGCCCCGACGTAGGCGGCGACCGCCTTCTCGAACTCGGCGACCTTCGGCCCCTGGGTGACCCACCCGCTCTTGATCGACTCGTACGGGGCGCGCGCCTCCTCCTCGGTCAGCGCCGGCTTCGTGATCGGCACGCTCATCTTTTTCATTGGCGCGATGGCCATCAGTGACTCCCTCTACGCCCTCTGCAAAGGTTTAGACGCGAGTGCGTCTCGTCGCCATGCGATCAGCTTCTTCACTCCGTCGCGGAGATCCGTGTTCGCGGTGAATCCAAGCAGCTCCTTGGCACGGCGCGGGTCACCGTAGCGACGTGCCGGAAGCGCTCCGGCGGGTTGCGGGCGGTGCTCGACGCCGACGTTGCTCCCCGTGAGATCCAGAAGGAGCGCCGCGAGATCGCTCATACGCGTCTCGATGCCGCTGCAGACGTTAGCGATGTCGTCGATCGTTTTGGTATCGCAGGCGAGGAGGTTCGCGCGTGCGACGTCCTCGACGTATACGAAGTCGACCGACGCCGAGCCGTCTCCGAAAAGCACGAGCGGCTTGCCCTGGTCAATGAGGTCGAGCCACTTGACCATCACCTCGACGTACGGGGAGCGGATGTCCTGACGGGGGCCGTAGACGTTGAAGTACCGGAGGATCGTCGTCGGCAGGCCGGAGGCGTGGGCGAACGCCCGGGCCATCTGCTCATTCGCGACCTTGGCCGCGCCGTACACACGTGTCCCACCAACTGGGTGGTCCTCATCGTATGGAAGTCGGATCGGGTCGCCGTAGACCACCGCGGACGACGCGAGCACCAACCGTCGGACCTTCGCCTCGGACGCGGCCTCGAGGACGTTGAAGGTGCCATCGACCATCACTTCCTGGCACTCGCGCGGATTCTCCTGGCAGCGCGTCCAGCGAAGCGCGGCCTGGTGGAAGACGACATCGGCCCC
>JALYLL010000374.1 GCA_030774255.1 Chloroflexota bacterium
GGAAAGACCTCGCTCGTGCGGCACGATGGCAAGGGAGTGTTCGCCGGGATCCCCGATCCTACTGAAGCGACGCGCTATCACTCGTTGATGGTCGACGAGCGAACGCTCCCGCCCGAGCTTTTCGTGACCGCGCGCAGCGACGACGGCGTCGTGATGGCGCTGCGGCACCAGTCCCTTCCGCTCGAGGCCGTCCAGTTTCACCCGGAATCGGTCATGACCGCCGACGGGATGCGCATGTTGGAGAACTTCGTTGGACGCGCGTGAGGCTCTGGTGATCGTCGCCGGTGGCCGCACGCTGACCCGCGACGAGGCGCGGTCGGCGATGGCGTCGGTGATGGCGGGCGAAGCCACGCCGGCACAGCTCGGTGGGCTGCTCGCGGCGCTTCACATCCGCGGCGAGACGGTCGACGAGATCGCGGGCTTCGCGTCGGCGCTGCGCGACGTCGTCGTGCGCGTCACCGTCTCCGGCGACGCGATCGACATCGTCGGCACCGGCGGCGATCGCTCCAACAGCTTCAACATCTCAACGGTGAGCTCGATCGTCACCGCGGCGGCGGGCGGCCGCGTCGCGAAGCACGGGAATCGCGCGGCTTCCAGCGCGTGCGGGAGCGCGGATGTGCTCGAGGCCCTAGGCGTGAAGATCGATCTCGGCCCCGACGGTGTTGCGCGATGCGTCGAGGACGCGCGCATCGGATTCATGTTCGCCCCGCGGTACCACCCTGCGATGCGCCACGCAGGGCCGGTGCGCCGTGAGATCGGGATCCGTACCGTCTTCAACGTGCTCGGCCCGCTCGCGAATCCCGCCGGGGTGCGCCGGATCCTGCTCGGCGTTCCATCGCTGGCGCTCGGTGAGAAGATCGCGGACGTGCTCGCCGAACTGGGCACCGACCACGCGCTCGTCGTGCACGGCGAGGACGGCCTGGACGAGATCAGCCCGTCTCTTCCGACACGAACGTGGGAGGTACGCGGCGGCTCGGTGCTCGGAGGGCGGATCGAGCCGGAGGACCTGGGCGTCACGCCGGTCGGACGCGCCGAGATCATCGGCGGGGACCCGGCGAAGAACGCGGCGATGGCGCGGAGCGTCCTGGACGGCGAGAAGGGCGGCGCGCGTGCGGCGATCCTGATGAACGCCGGTGCGGCCTGCTACGTGGCGGGCCTCGCTCACGACATGCGCGAGGGGGCCGGCCTCGCCGCCCAGGCGATCGATTCCGGCGAGGCCAACGACGTCCTCGTGCGTTTCGTCGCGACGAGCCAGCGCATCGGCGCGGCGGAGGCCGCGGCGGTATGACGGGATGAGCGACTTTCTTGAACAGGTCATCGCGGAACGGCGCGCCTACGTGGCCGAAGCGAAGGCTCGCGTTCCGGAACGCGAACTCAGAGCTCCGATCCAGCGACGGGTTCGCCTTCCGAGCAGGGACGTTTCCGCGACCCGTGGCCGTTCCTTCGTTTCCGAGCATCGCGGTGAAGCCTTCGAGATGGCGCTTCGCTTGGGTGGGCCGATCGCGGTGATCGCCGAGGTCAAACGGCGCTCTCCCGCGCTCGGGTCGTTCGGCGAAGTGCTCGACGCCGCCTCGATCGCTCGGGCTTATGCCGCCGCCGGTGCGGTCGCGATTTCTGTGCTCACCGAGCCGAACCATTGGGGCGGGTCCATTGAGGATCTCGTGGCGGTACGGGAAGCCGTGGACGTTCCGATCCTGTGTAAGGACGTGATCGTCGACGAGTATCAGCTCGTTGAAGCGCGCGCGGCTGGCGCCGATGCCGTGCTCCTCATCGCCGAGGCGCTCGACGATGAGTCCCTCCGCCGGTTGATCGATCGGGCCCGCGCCATAGGCCTGGGTGTGCTCCTCGAAGCGCACGAGGCAGCCGCGTTCGGTCGGGCGGTCGCGACGGGCGTGTCGGTCGTCGGCGTGAATGCCCGCAACCTACGCATCCCGACCGAGATCGACATCGGCCGCGTCCGGCAGCTCCACTCGTTCGCTCGCTCTGAACAGATCCTTGTCGCGGAGTCCGGCATCGAGTCGGTCAACGACGCCCAGCTTCTGCCGGCGCGAGTCAACGCCGTGCTGATCGGAACTGCGCTGATGCGCGCCGCGGATCCGGGACCGCTCATCCAGAGCATCGCGTCGATCAAGCGGACGGTGCACGCGTGATCACCCAGACAAAGCCGGGACGGTACGGCGAGTTCGGCGGCCAGTACCTGCCAGAGACGCTCATGCCCGCGGTCGCGGAGCTCGAAGCGGCGTGGCTCGACGCGCGAGCAGATGCCGAATTTCAGCGGGAGCTCGCGCGGGTCCTGCAGGATTGGGTCGGAAGACCGACGCCGCTCACTGACGCGCCGCGCCTCGCCAACACGGTCGGCCTGGCCCGCGTCCTCCTCAAGCGCGAGGACCTCGCGCATACCGGCGCGCACAAGATCAACAGCGCAGTTGGTCAGGCCCTGCTCGCGAAGCGCATGGGCAAACGGCGGATCGTCGCCGAGACCGGGGCCGGTCAACACGGCGTAGCCAGCGCGGCGGCCTGCGCGCTGCTAGGACTCGAGTGCGTTGTCTACATGGGCAGCGTCGACGTGCGCCGCCAGCAGGCGAACGTCTTCCGCATGAAGCTCCTCGGCGCCGAGGTGCGTGAGGTCGACGCCGGAAGCAAGACGCTCAAGGACGCGGTGAACGAGGCGATCCGCGACTGGGTGACTAATGTGCGCACGACCTATTACCTGCTCGGCTCCGCGATCGGCCCGCACCCGTATCCCGCGATGGTGCGTGACTTCCAAACCGTGATCGGCCGCGAGGCCCGCGAGCAATGCCTCGCGCAGCTCGGAGGCCTCCCCGACGTCGTGGTCGCATGCGTCGGCGGTGGCTCGAACGCCATTGGCATCTTCAGCGCGTTCATCGACGACGGGGACGTCAAGCTCGTAGGGGTCGAAGCGGGTGGGGAAGGGATCGCGAGCGGCAAGCACGCCGCGTCGATCGTCGGCGGAAGCGTCGGCGTCCTGCACGGCTCGCGGACGCTCGTACTCCAGGACGATCAAGGACAAATACGCGAGACGCATTCGGTGTCGGCGGGGCTCGACTATCCCGGCGTCGGCCCCGAGCACGCCGCGCTCGGTCGGTCCGGTCGCGTCCGCTACGTGGCGCGCACCGATCGCGAAGCGCTTGACGCATTCGCGCTCCTCTCGCGCAGCGAGGGCATCATTCCCGCCCTCGAGCCCGCCCACGCCATCGCCGAGCTTGCCGCGATCGCGAAGGAGGGCGCCGCCCAGAACGTGCTCGTCTGTCTCTCCGGCCGCGGCGATAAAGATCTTGAGATCGTGATGCGCGAAGGAATGCTTCGGTGACCGTTTCGAGCGCACCGACGGGCACCGCGCGGATCGCCCGCGCGTTCGGCCGGGCGCGCGATGAGAAGCGCCTCGCGGTCGTTGTGTACCTGACCGTCGGGTACCCCGACCGCGCGGCGACGGCGGGGTTGTTGCGCGCCGCGCTCGACGGTGGCGCGGACCTGCTCGAGCTGGGAGTCCCGTTCAGCGACCCGCTCGCGGACGGCGCGACGGTGCAGCGTGCAAGCGAGATCGCTCTCCGGCAGGGAGTCAGCCTCGCGGATTGCGTCGCCGAGGCGGCGACCGTCGTGCGCGAGCGGGATGCGGCAGTGCTTCTCATGGGCTACGCGAATCCATTCCTCCGATACCGCGGCGGCCTCACCGGCTTCGCGTCGGAGGCCGCACGCGGCGGAGTCGCCGGGATCATCGTGCCCGACCTGCCATCGGAGGAATCCGCGGAGTTCGACGCCGCGCTCGACCCCGAAGGCCTCGCGCGAATCGACCTTTATGCGCCGACCACGCCCGACGACCGGCTCGCGCGCCTCGTCCCGGGTGCGCGCGGGTTCGTGTATTGCGTGTCGCTCACGGGCGTGACCGGCGCACGCCGCGCGCTTGCCGCCGACGTCGCCGAGTTTGTCGGTCGCGTGCGCCGACACACGTCCCTTCCCATCGCCGTTGGGTTCGGCATCAGCACGCCAGAGCACGTCGCGTCTCTGCGCGGCGTCGCCGACGCGGTCGTCGTGGGTAGCGCCGCGCTGGACGCGGTCTCGGCGGCTCAGGCGGATCGCCGGCCGGAGGCGCTTCGCGAGTTCGTCTCCTCGCTCGCGGCCGCGGGGCGGACCTGATGCCGGTGCGAGGGATCCGCGGCGCGACGACCGTCGCGCGCAACGACGCGGCTGCCATCTACGACGCGACGGTCGAGCTGCTGAACACGATCGTCAAGCTCAACGGGCCACGGGCGGAAGACGTCGGGTACATCTGGTTCACCGTGACCGACGACCTCAATGCGGCCTTCCCGGCTGACGCCGCACGGGCGGGCCTGGGCTGGACCGAGGTGCCGCTCATCTGCGGCCGCGAAATACCGGTGCCAGGTTCGCTCGAGCGGTGCGTTCGTGTGCTCCTTGCGTGGAATACCCCGAAGACGCAGGCCGACGTCCGCCACGTCTTTCTTCACGGCGCCCGCGTGCTCCGGCCGTCGTGGGCGGTCGACCTCCCCGGCGACACGCCGCTCGGAGCTCCCTAGTGCTCGTCGTCATGAAGCGCGACGCGACAAAGGAAGAGATCGACGCCGTCGTCGAGCGCATCAAGGAGTTCGGCATTACACCGGTCCCGCTGCCCGGCGCAGAACGCACCGCGATCGGAACCTTTGGCAGCACCTCGCGCGCCGCGGCGGACGCCGTCGAGTCGCTCCCGGGCGTGGCCGAGGTCGTCCCGATCAGCCGGCCATTCAAGCTCGCGTCGCGGGAGGTCATCGGCGAGGACACGGTCGTGCGGATCGGCGATGTGCCCGTCGGCCACGGCCATCCGCTCGCAGTGATCGCCGGACCCTGTGCGGTCGAGTCGCGCGAGGTCACGCTGGAGACCGCGCGCGCGGTTCGCGCAGCCGGCGGCGCGGCGCTCCGGGGCGGCGCCTTTAAGCCGCGCAGCTCCCCGTACAGCTTCCGCGGTATGGGCGGGGAGGGTCTCGAGATCCTCGCCGAAGCGCGAGCGGTCAGTGGACTTCCCGTCGTCACCGAGGTGCTCGCGCCCGGGGACGTCGAGGCCGTCGCGGCGGTCGCCGACTGCCTTCAGATAGGCGCGCGGAACATGCAGAACTACTCATTGCTGGATGCGGTCGGCGAGCAGACCAAGCCCGTTCTCCTAAAGCGCGGCATGTCGGCGACGATCGAAGAGCTTCTGCTTTCGGCCGAGTACATCCTCGCGCGCGGCAATCGCAACGTGATCCTCTGCGAGCGTGGCATCCGCACCTTCGAGCGCTATACGCGCAACACCTTCGACATCAACGCGATCCCGATGCTCAAGCGGCTGTCACATCTTCCGGTGATCGCCGATCCCTCGCATGGGACGGGCAAGTGGTACCTCGTCGCGCCGATCGCGCTCGCGGCGGTGGCCGCCGGCGCGGATGGACTCATCGTCGAGGTGCATCCGAGTCCGGACCATGCGCTCTCGGATGGATTTCAGTCGCTCAGTTTCGACAACTTCCGCGCGCTCATGGGCGCGGTTCCCCACGTCGCTCGCGCGGTCGGACGCACGGAGCAGGTCGCCGCACCGTGAAGATCGGCGTCGTCGGTCTTGGTCTCATCGGCGGGTCGCTCGCACTTGCTCTTCGCGATCGACATGAGGTCACCGGCTACGACAACGACGAGCGCGCGCGTGCCGCGGCGAAGGCCGACGGCATTCGGATCGCGGCGCGTCTCGATGAGCTCCTGCCCGCGGACGCGGTCCTCGTCGCCACGCCGATCTCTGCCATCGTGCCGGCGCTCGAGCAGCTTGCTACGCGCTCGGACGGCGCAGTGCTGCTCGACACGGGATCGCTGAAACGCGCGGTCGCGGATTATGCCGCCCGCGCTCCGGCGGGCGCGCGCATCGTGGGCGGCCATCCCATGGCTGGGACGACCTCAGCGGGATTCAGCGCGGCGGATCCCGGGTTGTTCCGGGGACGAGCGTTCCTCCTCGTCCCAACCGCGCGGTCCGACGACCGCGCGATGGCCGTCGCGGGGCTGATCGCGCGCGAGGTCGGCGCGACCGTCACCCTGTGCTCGGCTGACGTGCACGATCGCGCGATGGCCCGCCTCGTCGCGGGACCGCTCGCGGCCGCCGCCGCGCTCGCGGTCGCCGGCGCGCAGGCCGAGCCGCTCCTCGGTGCCGCGGGTCCGGGATTCCGCGACTCGACGCGCCTCGCAGACACGCCGGCTGATCTCGCGACCGAGCTTCTCTTCGGCAACGCCGACGATGCGGCGGCGGCGATCGGGTCGATCGTCGAGGGCCTCACGCAGCTGCGCGACGCGGTCGAGCGCGGAGACCGCGAGTACGCGCGAAGCTTCCTACAGGCGGCGCGGTCCATACGCAGCGAGCTCTGATCAGCCCTGCTCCGGGAGCTTGAGCTCGAGGCGCCGGCA
>JALYLL010000375.1 GCA_030774255.1 Chloroflexota bacterium
ACGCGATGGGTGATCGTCGCGCCGACCTGCGATTTGATGTCGTCGCCGATGATGGGAAGGTTCTTCTGCGCGAACCGCTTCTGCCAGTACGGCTCCCGCGCGATGAAGACCGGGATGCAGTTGATGAACGCGCATCCGGCCTCGAGGGTCTGCTCGACGTACCACTTCGTGGCCTCTTCGCTTCCAACGGGGAGGTAGCTCACGACGACGTCGACCTGGCGATCGCGGAGGATCCCGACGATGTCGTCGGTGGCGCCCGGCGCCTTCTTCACGATCTCGGAGAGGTATTTGCCGATCCCGTCGTGGGTCATGCCCCGCGAGACCTTCACGCCGGTGCGCGGGACGTCCGCGAACCGGTAGGTGTTGTTCGGCGCCTGGTAGATCGCGTCGGCCAGGTCCTTGCCGACCTTGTTTCGGTCGACGTCGATCGCGGCAACGAAGTCGACGTCGCGGATCTCATATCCCCCGAGGTCGACGTGCATGATCCCCGGGATGCGGTCGCCCGGTTTGGCGTTGCGGTAGTAATGCACGCCCTGCACGAGCGAGCTCGCGCAGTTGCCGACTCCGATGATCGCGACGCGGATCCGCCTCTTCGTTGAGCGTCGCGCCGCTGTTTTCTTTTTCTTGGTCGCAGTGGCCATACCTTCGGATATCTACCTTTCTTTGGTCGAGAGTTGGCGGCCCACGTGGACCACCCGCAGGACGAACGTGATCGATGAGAGGAGTGCCAGCGCGACGACCGCGGCGACGAACAGGGCCTCTAAGTCGAAGAGCGCCCACGCCGCGAGGCCAATGAGGAAGATGACGATGCGCGCCTCGCGCGGTGCCGGGCCAACGCTCGCGCTCACACCGAGGGATTCGGCTTTGGCGCGTACGTAGGGGACCAGGAAGGACGCGACGAGCGCGACGAGCGACGACCAGAGGAGCAGCGGCTGGCCGAGGTTGGCACCCGATGCGGCGGCGCCCACGAAGAGCGCGCCGTCGGCGATACGGTCGACGGTTGAATCGAGGAATGCTCCGAGGCGTGTTCCGCCGCCGGACGCTTTCGCTATCTGTCCGTCGAGCGTGTCGGCGATCGTCCCGACGAGCAGTACGAGCAGCGCCAGGAGCGGCATGCCCGCCGCAAGCAGCCCAGCGCCGATGACGCTGAGCACCCCACCGGCGATCGTGACCGTGTTCGCCGAGATGCCCATGCCGGCGAGCGCTCGTGCCAGCGGGCCGATCCCCGCGCGGGCGCCCTCGGCGACGCGGTCGGGGACGACTCCGTGGCTCATGCCTGCGCCTCCGCGCGATTCATCAGGACGCGGAAGCCACGGGCGTTCAGTTCCGCGAACTTCTCGCGGTCGAACGAGCAACGGACCTCGCGGCCCATGCGTTCCATGCGGACGATCCCCGCGCGTCGGAGGCGACGGAGGTGCCAGGACATGAGCGGTTGGCTGATGCGCAGACGCCGTGCGAGCTCGGACACCGGTTGCTCGCCCTCGGTCACGAGGATCTGCACGATGCGCAGGCGGTTCACGTCGCCGAGTGCGCGGTAATAGCTCCGCAGCTCGCGCAGGCTCGACTGGCTGAGGACGGCGCGGCGTTGCACTGTTTCGATAGCATAAGCGCGAGTTTATGCATCCCAAAGCGGCAATTCGGTCGCGGTGGGACAATCGCCTTATGGCCCAAGCGCAACCGCTCGCGGCACGGATGCGACCGCAGGATCTCGATGAGTTCGTCGGCCAGGGTCACCTCGTGGGGAAAGGCCGCGTGCTGCGCAAAGCCATGGACGCGGGGCAGCTGCCTTCCATGATCCTCTGGGGCCCGCCCGGTACTGGGAAGACGACCCTCGCCGCGATCGGCGCGAAGCGCACGAAATCGCGCTTCGTCGCGATCTCCGCGGTCGCGTCCGGAGTCGCCGAGCTCCGAAAGATCATCGACGAGTCTCGAAAGCTCCGCGGACTCACAAATCAGGGCACGGTCCTCTTCATCGACGAGATCCACCGCTTCAACAAGGCGCAGCAGGACGTCGTGCTGCCGTACGTCGAGAACGGCGATGTGACCCTGCTCGGGGCGACCACGGAGAACCCGTCGTTCGAAGTGAACTCCGCGCTCCTCTCGCGCTCCCGCGTCTTCACGCTGAAGCCGCTGACGGAAGACGACGTCCGGATCATCGTCCGGCGCGCGCTCGAGGACGAACGCGGCCTCGGCGGTTCGGTCGCCCTCTCGAAGGAGGCCGAAGACGGCCTCGTCGCGGTGAGCAACGGCGACGCACGCGTCGCGCTCAACGCACTCGAGCTCGCGGCGGATTCGGCTGTGCCCGGAGCCGACGGGAAGAAACCCGTCGGGCTCGACGAGGTCAAGGAGGCGCTGCAGCGGCGCTCGCTCCTGTACGACCGTGCCGGCGACCAGCACTACGACACGATCTCGGCCTTCATCAAAAGCGTTCGCGGTTCGGACCCGGACGCCGCGCTCTACTGGCTGATGCGGATGATCGACGCGGGCGAGGACCCGATGTTCATCGCGCGCCGCATCGTCATCCTCGCCGGCGAGGACGTGGGCCTCGCCGATCCGCAGGCGCTCGTCATCGCGAGCGCTGCGCAACAGGCCACGCATCTCATCGGCATGCCGGAGGCGTACTACCCCCTCGCCGAGGCCACGGTCTACCTCGCGCTCGCGCCGAAGTCGGACTCGCTCAAGCGCGGGCTGGGCGAGCTGCAGCACGATCTTGCCGAGACGCGGGTGGATCCGGTCCCGCTGCATCTTCGCAACGCCCCGACCCGGCTCATGGCAGAGCAGGGCTACGGGAGAGGCTACAAGTACGCGCACGACTTCGAGGGACACGTCGCGCCGGACGAGACCTACCTACCCGAGTCATTGGAAGGGCGGAGGTACTACGTGCCGACCGACCTCGGCGCCGAGGCGAAGCTCAAAGCGCGTCTGGAAGAGCTCAGGCGAAGCGTGCGACGAACAGGCCCAGCTCGAACAGGAGATACATCGGGATAGCGACCAGCGTCTGGTTGAACGGGTCCGGGGTGGGCGTGATGACAGCCGCAATGACGAATGCGACGAGGACGGCGTAGCGGCGTTGCTTCGCGAGCCACTGCCGTGTGATGACGTGGATCTTCACGAGCGCGAAGATCGCGACAGGCACCTCGAAGATCAGGCCCATCCCGAGGATGAAGATCGTGACGAACGAGATGTAATCGGCCGCTCGCAGCTGGTTCTTGATCACTTCGTCGCCGAAGTTGATGAGGAACTTGATCGCGTTCGGCAGAAGGACGAAATAGCAAAAGAGCATCCCCGCGATGAAGAGGCCGATGACCGGTAGGCCCATGAAGCGAATGAACCGCCGCTCCTTCGGGAGGAGCGCCGGGTCCACATAGGCATAGATCTCGTAGAGGATCACCGGCATGGCGAGCGCCAATCCAGCGAAGAGCGCGACGCGGAAGTAGGTCGCGAAGTTCTCGGTCGGACTGAGCGAGATGAGGGTCGTGGGTGGCACGTGGCAGGTGTACGTGGGAATGAACGTGCAATCCACGGGAATGATCAGGATCCGGATGAGCTGCGTCCCGAAGTAGAAGGCGATCGCCGTCGTCGCGACGAGCGCGATAGCCGTGACCACGAGACGGTCTCGCAGCTCGCCGAGGTGCTGAACGAGCGAGAGCTCTTTGTCGCGCTCCCGAGCGGTCGTTCCGGAGCTCATATCTCGCAGGTCACGCTAGCA
The DNA here is from genome assembly GCA_030774255.1 of Chloroflexota bacterium. Taxonomy (GTDB): domain Bacteria; phylum Chloroflexota; class Limnocylindria; order P2-11E; family P2-11E; genus 3-1-20CM-2-70-9. The sequence goes on from JALYLL010000375.1 coordinate 3,710, forward strand.
GTTGCACCGAACTAGAATTGACCCTCGCCCGCCCCCGTAGCTCAGCGGATAGAGCGACGGCCTCCGGAGCCGTAGACAGGCGT
>JALYLL010000376.1 GCA_030774255.1 Chloroflexota bacterium
TGGCGTCCCGCTGTTCGGGATGCTTGCGATCCCAGAGCGGGCGCCGCCCGGTGACCGCGGGGATCCGCGTGAAGTTCTCCGGAGGCGGCGGCGAAGTCGTCGACCACTCGAGCGTGAACGCGTCCCACGGATCGTCGCCGGCGATCTCGCCGGAACGAAGGCTGCGCGCGAGGTTCACAAAGAAGACGACCATCGCGACTGCAAGGATCGCCGCGCCGATCGTCGAGACGAGGTTGAGCGGACCCCAACCGGTGCTCGCGGCATATGTGAACACGCGCCGCGGCATCCCGACGGCGCCGAGCCAGTGCTGCGGCAGGAACGTCAGGTTGAATCCAGCGAACGTCAACCAGAAATGCCATCGGCCGAGGCGTTCGCTAAGCAGCCGCCCGGTCATCTTGGGGAACCAGTAATACGCGCCTGCGAAGATCCCGAGCATCGTGCCCCCGAAGAGCACGTAGTGCAGGTGGGCCACCACGAAATAGCTGTCGGTGACGGCTTGGTCGATCGGCACCACCGCGAGGGCCACGCCGGAAAGCCCGCCGATCACGAACATGGCGATGAAGCCGACCGCGAAGAGCATCGCGGTCGCCATGCGAATGCGGCCGCCGATCATGGTCGCGATCCAGTTGAAGATCTTCACTCCCGTGGGTATCGCGATGAGCATGCTCGTCGCTGAAAAGATCGCGTTCTCGGTGTCGCCGAGTCCCACCGCGAACATGTGATGTGCCCAAACGCCGAACGACAGGAATGCGATGGCGACGCTCGAGCCGGCAACGAACCCGTACCCGAAGATCGGCTTCCGGCTGAACACCGGGATGACCTCCGAGATCATCCCCATCGCGGGCAGCACCATGATGTAGACCTCGGGATGTCCGAAGAACCAGAAGAGGTGCTGCCAGAGAACCGCCTGGCCTCCGCCGGCCGGATCGAAGAAATGGCCACCGAGCTGCCTATCGACGAAGAGCATCACCAGCGCCGCGGTGAGGGCGGGGTACGCGCCGAGGATGAGGATGCTCGTCACGAGCGTCATCCACACGAAGAGCGGTACGCGTGAGATCGCCATACCCGGGCAGCGCATCAGCAGGATCGTCACCGTCAGGTTGATCGCGCCGATGATCGTTCCGGCGCCGTTCACCGCGAGACCGAGGATGTAGTAGTCGACGCCGGTACCCGGCGCGAACGCGCGCTCGGAGAGCGGCGCGTACGAGAACCATCCGGTGTCCGGCGCCCCACCGGCGAGGAAGCTGAAGTAAAGGACGATGCCGCCGACGAGGGACAGCCAGAACGAGAGGGCGTTGAGGCGCGGGAACGCGACGTCGGGCGCTCCGATCATCAGCGGGACCATGTAGTTGGCGAAGCCGACGAGGAGCGGGACGACCGCGAGCAGGATCATCGTGACGCCATGGACCGTGAACGCCTGATTGAAGGTCTCGGGATCCACGAGGCTCGCCTCGGGCGTTGCGAGCTGCGCCCGTAGGAGCAACGCCTCGAGCCCGCCGATGGCGAAGAAGACGACTCCCATGCCGATGTAGAGGACGCCGATCTCCTTGTGATCGACGGTCCGTAACCAGCCCACGCGTTCGCCGGCTGGCCGGCGGACCCAGAGCGGGATCGCCGTCATTTCAGGCCACCGAGGTACGCGGCGAGCGCGTCGAGGTCCGCGTCGGAGAGCGGGACGCGTGGCATGAGCGACCCAGGTTTGTAGCGCTGCGGGTCGGCGAGCCACGCGCGCATGTGCGCGACATCATTCGGAAGGACACCCGCGCCGATCGTCGCGCGAGACGCGAGGTGCGTCAGGTCGGGGCCCGCCGTGCCCGCCGCGGCGGTGCCCGCGATCGTGTGGCAGTTCACGCAGATATTCGAAAGAAAAACGCGCTCGCCGTCGCCGCCCTGGGTCGCGGCCGGCGAACGCTGCGCGGCGAGCCAGCTATCGAACTCGGCCTGCGACTGGACGACGACGCGGATGCGCATCCACGCGTGCTCGACGCCACAGAACTCGGCGCACTGTCCCTCGTACGAACCGGCGCGGCGTGCGAAGAGCCGTAGGTGGTTGACCGTCCCGGGCAGCATGTCCATCTTTGGGCCGAGCTCCGGGACCCAGAAGCTGTGAATCACGTCGACCGACGTGAGGTCGAGGTCGATCGGCGTAGCCGCTGGAATGTGGAGCTCGTTCGCGGTCTTCGTCCCGCCGTAGCCGAATTCCCACCACCATTGATGCCCCGTCGCGGCGATCCGCATCGCGGGCGCGACGCCCGCGCCGTTGATCTCGGCCATCGTGCCAAGCGTCAGGACGAAGATCACGGCAAGGATCAGAGCGGGTGCCGCGGTCCATGCGATCTCGAGTCGCCGATTGCGCTCGAACGTCGCGGGCTCCCCGACGGCGCGCGAGGCGCGGTAGCGCCAGATCGCGTAAACGAGCGCGGCCTCGACACCGATGAAGATGAGGAGCGCGATCGCACCCACGATGAGCGAGAGCGTCGCGATCGCGTCAGCGGGTGGTCGCACGGTCGCAGGGTAGGCCCGCACGAATCGGACGCAAACGAAGACCCCGCCTGGATCAGGCGGGGTCTTTAGGGCGGGGGCGGGTTCGTTACGCGGTCGGTGCGGTCGGCGCGGCGGGCCGGCGCGTCCGAGCCGCGAAGACGATGGCAGCGAAGGCGAGAAGCGGGAGCCAACCGAAGACGACGAGCCAGATCAGAGCGTCGGCGAACACCTGGAGCATCGCTCCGAGGGCCGCGAGTGCGCGGCCCACGGTCTTGGCCGGGTCCCAGACCTTGCTGGTCGTGTCACCGGGCAAGGCGGAGAGCGTCGAGATGGACATCGAGATTGTCGAGAAGTCTGTGCGCTGCTTGATGCTGTTGATCTGAGCCGTGAGCTGCTCGATCTGGGTGCGCACGCTCCCGAGTGACGCGTCGACCTTGAGGATCTCGTCGATGGTGTTGGCGCGGTTTAGGATCGCGATGTAGCGCTGCTCTTCCGCCTGCTTCGCGGTGAGCCTCGCCTGGAGGTCGATGAATTGGTCTGTGACGTCCTGCGCGCTCACGCCCGATGTCTGGACCTCGCCCTCGAGGCTCTTGAGCTGCTGCAGTGCGTCGCCAAACCGGCTCGACGGAACGCGGATGGTCAGGATCGCACTGCGCGTATCGGCCGTGCCGCTTTGGGACAGGTTCAGGACGTCGCCGCCGAGGCCGCTGGCAATCGCTTGAGCGCGGTCGCTCGTCGCCCACGGGTCCTTGGAGCGCATGTCGATCTTCGCGGTGAGGATCAGGTTGCGGTCTCCGCTGACCACGACGGTCGGGATGCCTTTGTCAGGGGCGCTGGCTGCATTTCCGCTGAGGCCAGCGACCGAGTCCACGGCGCCGGGCGCCGGTGCGCCAACCTCGGTCCGGCCCCCTGCGGAGGTCGGGCTTGCGGACTGCGAGCAGGCCACGAGGAGGAGCGGGGCCGCGATAAGAAGGGCGAGCTTGCGCATCGTTCTTCACCAGCTTTCGGCGGTCTTGTATGCGTAGACGTCAGGCAGGCTGGCTAGGTTCCCCAGCGCGTTCCGAAGAGGTTCTTGGCGTTCTGGGCGATCTGTTCGGCCAGGTCGCCGATGTCGACGCCGCGCTCCCGGGCGAGCGCCGCGTGGGTCGCCGCCACGTACAGGGGCTCGTTTCGCCGGCCGCGGGCGTTCTGGGGCGCCAGATACGGGGCGTCGGTCTCGGCGAGGAGCCGATCCGCCGGGACGCGCGCCGCGGCGGCGCGCAGCCGGTCGCTCCCCGGATACGTGAGGGTGCCCGCGAACGAGATGTGGAGGCCCAGCTCGAGCCATCGTGGGAGCTCCTCGGGACCCTCGCTGTAGCAATGGATCATCCCACGAACTCGGGGGGCTCCGCCCCCCGGCCCCCGCATCTCCATGAGAATGCCGCGGACCCGGTCGCCGGCATCGCGTACGTGGATGACGACGGGGAGGTCGAGCAGCGATCCGAGCGCGAGCTGACCGCGAAAAGCGGCTTCCTGCGCGTCGGGTGGCGCGCTGCGTCCGGAGAAATCCATCCCGATCTCGCCGATCGCGACGACGCGCGGGTCGCGCGCGAGCGCAGTGAGTCGGTCGACCGCGTCAGGTCCCCACGACGCGGCGCGATGCGGATGGACGCCGACCGCGACGCGAAGCTCATCGTGATGGGCCGCGAGCCCGAGGGCCTCTTCGCTCGACGCGACGTCCTCCGCCGCCGTCAAGACGCGTTCGATGCCCGCCGTTCGCGCGCGTTCAAGCACGTCGGCGACGTCGGCCGCGAAGCGGCGATCGGTGAGATGCGCAT
>JALYLL010000377.1 GCA_030774255.1 Chloroflexota bacterium
TGATCGAGGACCTGCCCCAGGTCGCGCAGCACCTCCAGCAAATGCTTTCACGCGAGAAGGAAGCCGAGATCGTCGGCGTCGAAAGCGATGGGGACGCCGCGCTCGTCCGCGTGACGACGGAGAAACCAGACGCGGTCCTGATCGACGCGCTCCTTTCGGGAAAGAACACGGGCTTCGATCTCGCCAAGCGTGTCCGCACCGCATCGCCCGGCACGCGGATCATCATGGTCACCGTCCCGCAGCGTCCGATCGATCCGAAGCCGGATCAAGGCATCGACGCGGTGTTCGTCCTGCCGGGCGGGGCGAACGAGCTCGCGACCGCGCTCACCATTGGAAAGCGCGACGTCCGTCTCAAAGGACGGATGATCGTGTGCTTCTCGCCGAAGGGCGGCTCCGGAAAGACGATGATCGCGGTGAACCTCGCCACGATCCTTCGTCGGCGCGGGCACTCCGTCGCACTCATGGACGGCGTCATGCAGTTTGGTTCTGTCCGTCACGTCCTGCAGGTGCCGCCGGCCACGCGCTCGATCGTGGATCTGCCGACCGGTCAGGGCATGCGAACGTCTCTCTCCGAGGTGCTCTGGGAGGGACCGAGCGGTGTCGCCGTCCTGCTCGCTCCGCCACGTCCGGAGGAGGCCGAGCTGATGGCCGCACCCGACGTCGCGATGGCCATGCAGCTGCTCGCCGAGGACCACGACTACGTGATCGTCGACGCGCCATCAAAGCTTGGCGAAGAAACGCTCGCGATGCTGGACGTCGCCGACATCATCCTGCTCGTCGTCACGTACTCGCAGGCCTCGATCGCGAACACCCGTGCCGCGGTCGACACGTTCGAGGCGCTCGGCTACAAGGGCCGGATCCCGATCCTTCTCGTCGTCAATCAGTCCGACAACGCGGCGGGCATGTCGAAGGGCGGCATCGAGAACACGCTCAACCTTCCGGTCGTCGGCGAGATCCCGACCGATGCGAAGCTCGTCCAGGAATCGCTGAACAAGCAGCAGCCGTTCGTTCTTTCGTCGCCCAACGCGGCCGTGTCCAAGGCGATCGACGCGCTCGCGAACTCGCTCGTCCAGCAGCAGCGCCGCTAACCCTCCCGTGAACGGCGCCGGCGACCGGCCGATCGGCGTGTTCGATTCGGGCGTCGGCGGGCTCACCGTGCTGCGCGAGCTCCGTCGGCAGCTCCCGAACGAGTCGACGATCTATCTCGGCGATGAGGCCCGCATGCCGTACGGGCCGCGCGAGCCCGCGGAGGTCGTGGGCTTCACCCGCGAGGCGATGCGCTGGTTCGCAAGGGCCGATTGCAAGCTCGTCGTGATCGCCTGCAACACGGCGACATCCGTCGCGCTTGAAACGGTCCGCGACGAGTTCCCTGTACCGACGATCGGCGTGATCCGGCCGGGAGCGGCGGCTGCGCTCTCCGCGACGGCCCGGCGCGCGGTCGGCGTCCTCGCGACCGTGCTCACCGTCCGGAGTGGCGCGTACGTCCGCGCGTTGCGCGATCTCGACCCCCTGGTCGACGTCGCGCAGCAGGCCTGCCCCAAGCTCGTGCCGCTCGTCGAGGATGGCCGGGCCGAGAGCCCCGAGGCGCTCGACGCGGTGCGCGAATACGTCGAACCGCTCCTCACCGAGGGCGGCGTCGTCCGACCCGTCGTCGACACGCTCCTTCTCGGCTGCACGCACTACCCGCTCCTGCGCGAGGCGATCGAGAAGGTCGCCGGCCGCGACGTTCGCGTGGTCGACTCCGCGACGACGACCGCGCTCGCGGTCCGCGAGGTCCTGGCGTCGCATCGCCTCACCAGAGAGGGCGGCCGCGCGGAGCACGACCTCTTCTGCACGGGATCCGTCGAGCGGTTCCAGAAGATTGCGCGCGCGATCTTCCATGAGGATTCGCCCGAGGTCCGAGAGACGAGCCTCGCGTGAACATCGTCTCGGCGATCACCGGGCTGCCCTACGTCGGTAAGACCACCTTATTCAATCTTCTGACCGGCGCGCACGCGGCCACCGGCGCCTTCGCGGGAGCGGAGGCCGAGACGAATGTCGGCGTCGCGAAGGTGCCCGACCGGCGCGTCGCGGAGCTCTCTGCGCTCTACAAACCGAAGAAGATCACGTATGCCGAGGTCATGTACCGCGACATCGGCCTCGCCCACGCGGAGAAGCCGGGTCAGGCCATCTCCACGCAGAAGCTCGGCGATCTGCGCACCGCTGACGCAATCGTGCATGTGGTGCGCGCATTCAGCGCGCCGTCCGTGCCGCACGTCGACGGGTCGGTCGATCCGGTGCGCGACCTTTCGACCGTGGAGCTCGAGCTTCTCTTCGCCGATCACGCCATCGTCGAGCGACGCTTGGAGCGCATCGAGCCGGAGCTTCGCAGCTCCAAAGGTCCAGAACGCGAGATGAAAGAGCGTGAGAAGGCGGTGCTGCAGCGCGCGATCGCGGCACTCGCGGAGGAGCGTCCGCTGCGCGACCTGGACCTGGACCCGGACGAGGAGAAGGCCATCCGCGGTTTCCGTTTCCTCACACGCATGCCGGTACTCGTCGCCGTCAACCTCGACGAAGACGACGTCGCCGATCCCGAACGCATCATCGCGCCCGTGCGCGAGGCCGCGAAGGCACACCGCGCGAGCGCGGTCGTGCCGGTGTCGGCGAAGCTCGAGGCCGAGATAGCGGAGCTCCCGCCCGACGAGGCGGCGACCTTCCGCAAGGATCTTGGTCTCACGGAGCCGGCTCTGGACCGTCTGATCCGCGCGACGTACGAGTTGCTCGGGCTCTGCTCGTTCTTCACGGTGGGCGACGACGAGGTTCGCGCGTGGACGGTTCCGTGCGGATCGCCGGCGCAGCAGGCGGCGGGCGCGATCCACACCGATCTCGAACGCGGCTTCATCCGCGCCGAGGTCATCGGTTGGGAGGAGCTTCTGAAAGCCGGAAGCGAGGCGAACGCGAAGAAGCTCGGCGTGATGCGGACCGAAGGAAAAACGTATCCGGTGAAAGACGGAGAGGTATTGCACGTCCTCTTTAACGTGTGATGTTCGACCTGGTCTCGATCGGGCACGCGGCGCGCGACGAGTTCGACGGCGATCCGGAGTGGCGCATCGGGGGCACCGCGACGTACGCGGCCGCGGCTGCGGCCTGCCTCGGCGATCGGGTCGCCCTTCTCACGCGGGTCGGTCCGCACGAGCGCGACCGGCTTGCGGCGCGCTGCCAGGAGCTCGGCATCGAGCTGCACGCGCTCGAAAGCGAAGTCACCACGACGTTCTCGTTCCGCTATGTCGACGGGCGACGGCGCCTGCGACTCAAGGCCCGCGCGAAGGGCATCGGCGCGGACGCGATTCCCTCGGCCTTGCGCGAGACGCGCTCCGTCGTGCTCGCGTCGATCGCGCACGAGATCGAACGCTCGGTCTTCGACGTGTACGGGGGCGTTCCGCGGGTCCTCGCGGCGCAGGGCTATTTACGGTCCTGGGACGCCGACGGCACGATCAGGCGGCGCGAGTGGGACGAGGCGCATGACGTGCTCGAACGCGTGAGCGTCGCGGTGGTCAGCGAGGAGGACATCGAGGGCGACTTCGACCTCGCGCGCGGGTGGGCAAAGACTGCCCCGGTGATCGTGACGATCGCGGAGCGGGGCGCGATCGTCCTACGCGGCGGGCGGGAGGTCGAGGTCGGGGGCTTCCCGGCGGACGAGGTGGTAGATCAGACCGGTGCCGGGGACGCCTTCTGCGCCGGCCTGGCGCTCGCTCTCGCGGACGGCGACGACCTCGAAGCGGCCGCGCGGTTCGCGAACGCGGTCGCGTCCTTTGCCGTCGAGGGCGTCGGCACGATCGCTCTGGCCCCCCGGGAGAACGTGCAGGCGCGGATGCAGCGTCACTCGTCGTCCTCGACCTCTTCGTCCGACAGCGCGCCGCCTGGCCGAACGATCCCGTAGTCGGCCTCGACCGGATTGGCGAGCTCGAGGCCAGAGGCTCGCATGTGCTCGAGCTCGTGCGCGTAGTCGCGAAGCATCAGAGCCGCGTCAGTCAGCGTCTTCGCGCCCTCGATCGACCACTTCCCGCGGATCGTCACGCTCCCGCAGTCCGGGCATTGGTAGATGGGCTCTCCGACCTCGATGTCCTGCGTGTCCTCCTGGCTCACTCGTCCTCCTCGACCAGACGCATCGGCGACTCCTCGCCCGGCCGAACGAGAAACGCGTAATCGTCATTCACGGGCTGCTCGAGCTCGAAGCCCGCACGTGCGAGCTCGTCGAACTCCTCGGCGCGCTCACGAAATCGAGCCGCGACCTCCGCGAGCGTGGACGCGCCATCCATCGTCCACTTCGCTCGCATCACCAGGTGGCCCCAGTCGCGCCATTCCTCCATGCAGTCACGCAGCCATTGCCCGTCAACTACGCGGCGCCAATCTTCTTCCATCGCCCTCGCTACATCGGAATGCACTTGCCGCTACGAGCGGGTCTCGAGGTCCTCCTCGACAAGGCGCATCGGCGATTCTTCGCCTGGACGTACGGCGACGGCGAAGCCGTTGTCGGCCGGCTGATCCAGCTCGAACCCGGCGCGGGCGAGCTGCTCGAGGGTCTCGGCGCGATCGTGAAACCGTTGCGCCGCCTCGGTGAGGGTCCTCGCACCATCCATCGTCCAGCGCGCTCGGATGAAGAGGTAGCCGAAGTCCCGCCACTCCTCCATGTACTCGCGAAGCTCGTCCTCGGTCACGCTCCTACATCGGAGAGCGCTTGCGGGCTACGGGCTGGTCTTCGTCTCCTTTGAAAGGGGCGCGATGGCCTGCGCGTAGAGGCGACCCCACGTGCCGTCGCGGATCACGCCGGCGAGCCATGTGTTGAGGAAGGGGAGAAAGCCCTCACGATTCAGAGCGTTCTTGCTCGCCCCGATCGCGTAGCGCTCCTCCACAAGCGCTCGCCCGACGAGCTTGGTCTTGGCGTCCTGCGCCATCAGTCCCCAAAGCGTCACCTCATCGGCCGCGATGGCGTCGACCTGGCCCTGCTGGAGAGCGCCGAGGCAGGACTTGTACGTGTCGAGCGCGAGGGTCCGCGAGGACTCATTCGCATCCTCAACGTGCGCTTCGATGCCCGACCCGCTCTGGACGCAAACGGTCTTGGTGTCAAGGTCCGCGAGATCCTTGATCTCGTCGTTCGAGGAATTGATGAGAATGCGCTCGCCAGTGATGAAGTACGTGTCGGTCAGATAGATCACAGCGGCGCGCTCGTCCGTGATCGGAATCCGCGCGATCACGACGTCCGCCTGGAGGCTCGTCAGCGCCGCGACCGCGGTGCTGGCGTCGACCGAGATCCACTCGATGACCGTATCGATGTCCTGTCGCGGGCCGAAGATCGCCTTCGCGAGCTCGCGGCCGAGGTCCGGCTCGAAGCCCGAATACCGACCACTGGAGTCGCGGGTCGAGAACGGAGCGGCGTCGTCGAGCGCGCCGATCTTGATCTTGCCCTTCGTCTGGAGCGCATACATGTACGTCGCGAGCTCGAACCGTGGGCGCGCCGCTGTTGCCGCCGGCACCGGCGTCGCGCTTGGCGCGGGAGAAGACTCGGGAAAGCACGCGACGAGGACGAGCGCGACCAAGGCGAGGGCGGCGAGTCGCGGAGCGTTCACGAACGGAGCGTACCGGTCGTTGGTTTCGGTGCGGTCGCTTAGGCTCGCTCTATGGATGCCTTTGCCCCGGCGCGCGCGGCGCTGGTGTCGCTCCCGGGCGAGGCGGGCGCTTTCGTGTCGGACGCCGACGGGCAAGCGCTCTTTTGCGAGAACGAGGACGAGGTCTTTCCTTCCGCGTCGGTGATCAAGCTGCCCCTAGTGATGACGCTGTACGCGGATGCGGCGCGTGGGCTGCTTGATCTCGACCAGAGCTTGGAGGTCGGCGGTCGCGTCGATGGCAGCGGCGTGCTGCGGCACATGCGCGACCTCAAGCGTCTCTCGCTTCGGGACCTCGCGATGCTCGCGATCATCGTGTCGGACAACACCGCGACGAACCGGCTCATCGAACGGGTCGGGCTGGAGCGGGTGGGGGAGCGCCTGCGCGAGTGGGGCTGCTCCAAGACGCGTCTCTCACGGAAGATGTACGACTTCGAGGCCGCGAAACGCGGGCACGAGAACGTCATGACCGCCCGCGAGACGGTGTCGCTTCTGCTGCGCCTACAACGCGGGGAGTGTGAGGACCGCGCCACGAGCGATGCGGTCCTCGCGGTCCTCGAGCAGTGCCAGGACCACACCATGCTGCTGCGCTACCTGCCGTACGGCGTGAAGGCGCCGCACAAGACGGGGACGCTCGACGAATCGCGTAACGACGCCGGCATCGTCCCCGGCGATCTGCCGACGATCGTGGCGGCTTTCACGCGAAAGCTTCGCGACACCGGTGCCGCAGTCTCGTGGCTCGGGATGCTCGGTTGGTGTGCCTACCGGGCCGCGGGGAATCCGGGCGATCCTCTTCCCCCGGAGCTCACTCGTACCGCATGATGCGCGCGTGAGCTCGCGACAACGCCGACGGTCTCCTCGTGTTCGCTTCGGCCGCAGCGTCGCGGCGGTCTCTCTCGCACTGGCTGGGCTTGTCCTCGCCGCCGCGTTCGTGGGCCTGACCGTGCAGGGCAACGCCATCGCGCGCGAGATCGCGGGCTATCACAACGACCTCGCCGCGGACCAGGCGCAGTACGAGGCGCTCAGCGCGCAGATCGCGAACCAGAAGACCACCGATTACGTGCAGCAGAAGGCTCGCGACTACGGATACATCGCACCGAATGAGTCGATCATCGCGGTGCAGCGCGACGGGCAGGCGAGCGATGCATTGGCTCGCACGGTGAGCGAGGGCCCGTCGAGGATCGCGCGATGGTTCGCGTACTTCTTCGGCTCGCGATAACACCTAGACTGTTTATCGCGGGGTGGAGCAGCGGTAGCTCGTCGGGCTCATAACCCGAAGGCCGGAGGTTCGAATCCTTCCCCCGCAACAGACTCGTCTTGTCACATTCAGCCGGGTTCTTCCTGAAGTCCTATTGGCGCGAACTCCCCTCTTTGCTATGTATCGGCGATGCCGTACCGCGATCCGGAGCGACGTCGCGAATACGGCCGCGAGTGGATGCGGCGAAATCCCCAGCAGGCCCGCGACGCAATGCGGCGGTGGAGGAGGCGGCATCCGGACAAGCACAACGCTGAGGGGCGCGACTACTACGCCCGCCACAAGGAGCGTCTAGCGCCCTACTTCGCCGCCTACATCCGTGCTCACCGGGAATTGCGACAAGCGATCAGCGCGCGACGACGAAGTCGCGAGTTCGCCGCGGAGGGCGACTACACGGCCGAGGAGTGGATGGCGCTACTCAAAGCGCACGGATTCCGTTGCGCGTACTGCGGGACGGATGGGCCCCTCGAGCCTGACCACCGTGTGCCCCTGGCTCGAGGCGGTGCGAACTACATCGAAAACATCCTGCCCGCCTGCCGGCGGTGCAACACCCGGAAGCGTCTGCTGACAGAGGATGAGTTCCGCACCCGCCTCGCTGCCGAGGATCGCGAAGGCTTAACTGGAACAGGTTCCGATGCACCATCGGTGGAAGATCCGCCGGCCGGCTAAGCGAGACTGATCATCCGCGACCGTAGAATCGTGTCGCACGGCTGGGTAGCTCAGTGGTAGAGCGCGCGACTCATAACCGCGTGGTCGTGGGTCCGATCCCCACCCCAGCCACCAGTGACGCCTTCCGCGATCCGGGCGACTGTGCGCGACTACATCCGCGCGCATGAAATCTTCACGCCGGGCCCTGTCGTCGTGGCGGTCTCCGGCGGCGCCGACTCGACCGCGCTCCTCCTGATC
>JALYLL010000378.1 GCA_030774255.1 Chloroflexota bacterium
TGCGTCGCGAGCACGAGGAACGGGTCCGGGAGCGCAAGGGAGTCGCCTTCGAGCGTCACCTGCCGCTCCTCCATCGCCTCGAGGAGCGCGCTCTGCGTCTTGGCGGGCGCGCGGTTGATCTCGTCCGCGAGCACGACGTTCGCGAAGACCGGACCGGTCCGCGTGCGGAACGAGCTCGTCGAAATCTCGTAGACGGTTGTACCGACGACGTCGCTCGGCATGAGGTCGGGTGTGAACTGGATGCGCTTGAACGTTCCGCCGATGAGACGCGCGACGGTCCGCGCGAGAAGCGTCTTCGCAGTGCCGGGCACGCCCTCGATGAGGAGGTGGCCGCGGAGGAGCAGCGCGATGAACGAGAGGCCGACCGTCTCGTCCTGGCCCACGACCACGCGATGGATCTCGGTCGCGTAGCGGGCTGCGATCTCTTTGGTGCTCACGCCGTCCCTCCTGTTTTTCCCTCGGTGCCGATGACGAGCCCGATCTCGCGGACGGTACGAAGGAGCGCGTCGTCACGCAATGGCCGCGCGAGGGCCTCGTCGAGCGCGCGCACTTGTGCTGCGCGTTCGCGGTCGGTCGTCGCGATCTCCGCGACCACTTCGCCCAGCGGGGTCTCCGGATCCAGGCCGAGCTCCCGCGCGAGGGAGCTCCGAAGCTCGCGCCGAAACCTGCGGCGCGCGATCTCGCCGTGTCCTGATCGTCTGACCAGACCCGCGAAGCCGCGGATGTACTCGAGGCTCGAGCGCGGCGGGCGCGGGTCCAGCGGTATCGGCGGACCCAGCCGGCGGCCGCTCGCGACGAGGTACAGAAAGAGCGCCACGCCCGCGAAGAGCAGCGAGCGCCCCGGCCAGGTCCGCGTCAGCAGCACGAGCACGTCGGTGGTCGGGTGGACCCCGTGGTGGTACTCGTCGAACGCGACCGCGCGTCGACCGGCGATCGCGGGCGCCGCGAGCGCGAGCGCAAAACGCCCGTTGTCCGCTTCACCGAGCTCCGCGGTGAGGAACGGGGCGACCGATCCGACCACGATGAGCGACCCTGTTCCCTCGCGAGCCAGGGCAACGATGGTTCGCCCCGCCGCGGTCGCGAGCGGCACGCGGCCCGCACCGAACGAAAGGACGACGCCGCGGTCGAGCACGATCGTGTGCGCCGGTGGGTCGGCGAACGCGATGCCGCCGACGGCGTACTCGCCCGGGCCGAGCGCGCCGGCGACGTGGACGTCGAACGAGTCCAGCAACGGTCCCTCGAAGACGCCCGCGTCGGTGGCGAGGACGGCTGTCCCGCCTCCCGTGACGAAACGCCGGACCGCGATTGCGTCGAGCTGGGTGAATGCTTCACTCGGTCCGATCATGAAGAGGACGCCGACCTGCGAGGGATCGGCCGCGAACGTGTCCCCCTGGACGGTCGTCGTCGACGCGCCCATCGCCTCGAAGTATTTGCGGAGCGCCGCCGTACCGCCCGGTCCGGTGTCGTAGACCGACGCGGATCGCGAGACACCGCCGGAGCTGTCGGCGGTGAGCGCGCTCGCGACGAGCGCCGCGATAAAGAGAACGAGGGCGAGGTAGTAGAGAGGGTGAATACGCCGCAGCTGCTTCATCCGGCGACTCGCGTTGCCAGAGATCGCGCGCGCTCCGCCTCGGCCGCGTCCGGCTCGCGCAGGCCGAACCACGCGCGCTCGTAGAGCGCGACGAGGTCGCGAAGGGCGTCGGCATTCGGGATGGCCGCGGCGCGGAGCAGCAGCTCGTGATCGGTGAGCGCGGGGTCGTAGCGGATGAGCTCGCGCGCCGCGAGGGACTGAAGCACGTACAGGTAGAGCTCGTGGATGGCCTCGCGCGCACGTCCGCCGGCGAGCGCGGCCTCGGCGGCGCGTCGGTGCGCGGCGGGGTCCTCCGCACGCGCAAGGGCGCGATCCGGCAGCAGCACCTCGCGGCGGACGCGCTCGCGGACGCCGCGGCCCAACGTCGCGATGATGAAGAGCACCAGCCCGACTCCGAGCGCCGCGACGATCCAAGGAAGAAAGCTCAGATTTGGGATCCCGCGCAGTCCGCTGAAGAACGCGGCGAGCCGTGACGAGATCCAATCGAGGAGCGCGGCGATCCCCGAGAGCGACGTCCCCGCGCTCCCGGCATTCCCCAGCACCTCATCGAGCCGGGCGTCGGCTGTCGCGGGGTCGATGCCCGTCTGGACCGCGCGGTCGGCCGTGGCGATGTACGCATCGAGGATCGCGAGCGCGTTGTTCGCGCCGTTTGGTCCCGCGAGCACATCGGCGATTGGGCCGTCGTCGACCGGCACGGTCTCGCCATGGGTTTGTATGGCGGTCGTCTGACGAAGGAGCGCTGTCGCCTGCGCGAGCATCCGGTCGCGATCGGCGGTCCCGACGGCACGCGATCGGTCGACGAGAGCGCGCACCTGCACGAGCCGGGCACGGTACGCGTCGAGCGCGAGCGTATCCGCAGATGCACCGGACGGGAGGGCGATCCAGATCACGAGGGCCAGAACGAAAGCGCGCCTCAGGACTGCGGCAAGGCCTCCGCAGCGAGCTGGAGGTCGAACGCCTCTTTGCGGACTCGTAGGTCGTAGTAGAGCACGGTGAACGCGATCCACTCGACCGGAGCCCAGATGATGGTCGAGGCGAGGTTGACGAGGCTCTGGATGACGCTGGTGAGGCCGAGCTGGGTCGGCGTACCGCTCTGGGCCCCGGCCGCCGCAAGTCCGCCAAAAATGCCGCCGATGAGCAGCGACAGCACGAGGTTGAGGATGAACAGGAGGATCTGGATGCCGAAGATCCGCGAGCGATGCCCCCCGGAGAGCCGCCACGCTCGGCCGAGCGCGGCGATGGGCCCCATCTTCTCGACGACGACGACCACCGGCGCGACGAGCCACGAGCAGCCGAGGTACGCGGTCGCGAAGATCGCCGCGGGGATCGCGATCACGAATGCGAGCCCCTGGTTGGTGAGGGCCGCGGCGATGAGCAACACGGCCCATACACCGACGATCGCGAGGAAAACGAGAACGCCGGCGACGAAGAGCCGCCCGGATGCCGCGAGCCCGGCTCGGAACGACTCGCCGATCGCGACGTCCCTCGCGAGATATCGGCGCGAGGCCGCGTGCACGAGCGACGCGCTCTGCGCCGAGAACGCGAGGATCGCGACGATCACGACGACTATTACGAAGCCGATGATCCCGGCCGCGGCGCCGGCAATCTGCTCGGGGCTCGGAGTCGTGGCCTGTCTGGCGAACGCGGCGAGCGCGCCCGCGAAGATGGCCACCGCGAGAACGATGAACACCAGGACGAGCAGCAGGTACCAGATCGCGGAGAGGCCGATGAAGACAAGCGGTTTCGAGCGGTAGACCGTGAACGTCCGGTCAAGGACGTCTCCGACACCAAGGGGTCTCAGCATGGGTGCCTGTACCGCTTGCACGAGCGCCAATGCTAGAGCGCCACTGTGCTAGGCCGGGGACTCCGAGAGGCCGATTCGCCGCTGTAGCCGCGCGAGCGGCCCGGGCGCCCACCAATTGAGATCGCCGAGAAGACGCATCGTCGCCGGAACGACCAGGGCGCGGACCAGCGAGGCGTCGATGGCCACCGCGAGGGCCATTCCTAGCCCGATCGCCTTGATGAGGACGATGTCCGCGAGCGCAAACGCCGCGAAGACGCCGACCATGATCGCCGCCGCGCCGGTAATGAGCCGACCGCTCTTCTCGAGGCCCGTGGCGACAGCGCTCGTGTTGTCGTGGGTCTTCAGATATTCCTCCTGCATCCGCGACAGGAGAAGCACCTCGTAGTCCATCGAGAGCCCGAATACGGTGCAGAACATGATCACCGGCAGGGTCGGGTCGATCGAACCGGGCGTGAACCCGAGCTGCGCCGCCAGGTGGCCATCCTGGAAGATCCACACG
>JALYLL010000379.1 GCA_030774255.1 Chloroflexota bacterium
GCCGAGATCGTGTTCGCGCCGGACATGACCAAGCTGATCGCGCTGGTCGGCGAGCTCAGGGATCGCTCCGGCGCCTACTTTCTTCACCCGTATGACGACGCCGCGATGATCGCCGGCCACGGGACCTGCGCGCTCGAGGTTCTCGACGATCTGCCAGACGCGGACCTTTTCGTCGTCGGCGTGGGCGGAGGCGGCCTCATCGCCGGCGTCGCGGTCGCCGTCGCGGCCAGACGACCAGGCGCGCGAGTCATCGGCGTCGAACCCATCGGCGCCGCCGCGATGCGCCGGGCGCTCGACGCGGGCGAGCCGGTACGTCTGGAGCGCATCGACACGATCGCTGACGGTCTCGCGGCGCCGGTGGCCGGGACGAACACGCTCGACATCGTCCAGCGCCTCGTCGCCGATGTCGTCGTGATCGACGACAACGTCATCGCCGAGGGAATGCGTTTCCTCGCGCAGCGTGCGAAGCTCGTTGCGGAGCCGGCGGGCGCCGCCGCGACCGGGG
This sequence comes from Chloroflexota bacterium, assembly GCA_030774255.1. GTDB lineage: Bacteria > Chloroflexota > Limnocylindria > P2-11E > P2-11E > 3-1-20CM-2-70-9. The sequence goes on from JALYLL010000379.1 coordinate 506, forward strand.
CGTTGCTCGCCGGGAAGATTCCAGTGCGGCCGGGCGAGCGCGTCGTCTCGATCGTGTCGGGAGGGAACGTCGACCTCGCCCGGATGGCGCAGATCTTCGGAGCGTGAGGCTCGTGCTCTACGCGGACGGCGCGGCACGCGGCAACCCCGGCCCGGCCGGCGCCGGCGCCGTCCTGTACGACGAGAAGGGAAAGTTGGTCGCGGAGCTGGCCCGTCCGCTCGGTCACGCGACGAACAACGTGGCCGAGTACAGCGCGCTCATCCTCGGGCTCGAGGAGGCGCGGCGGCGCGGAGCGACGGCGATCGACGTGCGGATGGATTCGCTCCTCGTCGTCCAGCAGATGCGGGGACTGTGGCGCATCAAGCATCCCGGCCTCACACCTCTGGCATTACGAGCCGGCGCGCTCCTCGCGTCCTTTCCCGAGCGCGAGATCCGTCATATCCCGCGCGAGGAGAACGGCGCGGCTGACGAGCTATCGAATCGCGCGATCGACGAGGGCGAGATCACGGCGTGAGCCAGGACCCCCTCACCGCGTTCGTGTCGCGCAGCCTTCGCGCGGACGTGAGCGACGTGCGGAGCGAGCTCGTCGCCAAGAACGCGCTGATGGAGGTCGAGCGCATCCGCTTCAGCCAGGAGGGGGTAGAGCGGTCGCTGGCTCTGAAACGCGTGCCCACTGAGGACTCGCTCGAGGTCCAGCTTCTCCCATTCCTCGCACGGAAGACCGACCGGGTCCCGCGGGTGCTCTCGCGCGGCATCCCTCCGGCTGCGGTGACGGCGTGGCCGTGGGTGATGACCGAGGACGTTCTCGATACGACGAGCGCGTGTCACGAGGATCCGCGCGCGATCGTGTTGACGAAGGTCGCGATCGAGCGCGCGGTCGCGGCGGATCGTCCTGCGCTCAACGCGCTCGGCGTGAGGACGATGACTCCGGTACAGCTCGTCGAACGCGCCGCGGAGCGCGCCGCTACCGATCGCCCGGTCGATGCCGAGGCGCGCGCCGCCGCGGCCGCGCTCGCGCATCTTCCGACCGTTCTCTGTCATGGAGAGCTCGCGTGCACGCATGCGCGCCAGACCGCGCGCGGAGTGATCATCGTGGAGTGGCGCCGCGCCTATCTGGGGTGCGGGCTTCTGGACATAGCGCAGCTCAGCGATGACGTGCGGCTTTTTACAGGTGATGACCCCGGGGACAAACTCTTCGACTTCTACGGTGAACTCACCGGAAACACGATCACCAAGGAGATGGCTCGAGCAAGCCGGCTCGTCAACCAAGTCACACGTACGGTGAACAAGTAGTCAAATCCGCGCGCCGCAGGCGCGATCAAAGGCTAAAATAAACAAGCCGAGCAGGCTAGATGGTCGCGTCGGCGAAAGCCGCCGAGGAAAGTCCGGACTCCACAGGGCAAGGTAAGGGGTAACGCCCCTCCGCCGCGAGGCGAGGCCAGCGCCACAGTGACGAACCCGCGCAAGCGGGGTGAAACGGGCAAGCGCTACCTGGAGCAAGGCCGCGTAAGGGGACCATGGCGTGGCCCGCGCCGTCCCCGGGTAGGCCGCTAGAGGCGGAGGGTGACCTCCGCTCGAGAGGGATGACCGTCCTCGACAGAATCCGTGCTTATAGGCCTGCTCGGCCTACCCGTCG
>JALYLL010000380.1 GCA_030774255.1 Chloroflexota bacterium
CAGCTCGCCATCCAAGCCGTCGAGGCGTCCGTGCACGCGGGCTATCCCCTCGACGCCGGCGGGATCCTCCTCCTCGAAGTCGACGGTGCCCGAGACGGCCTCGATGACGCGCGCGCGCGGATCGAGCAGATCTGCCGCGACCACCTCGCGAGTGAGGTTCGCGTCGCGAGCAGCGTCCTCGAGCGCGAGCGCCTCTGGGCGGGTCGCAAGGGTGCATTCGCTGCGATGGGGCGCCTGTCGCCCGACTACTACGTGCAGGACGGGGTCATCCCACGGACCCGCCTGCCGGATATCCTGCGGCTCGTCAAGGAAGCGGGCGTGCGGCATCGGCTGCGCGTCGCGAACGTCTTCCATGCGGGAGACGGCAACCTTCACCCGCTGATCCTCTTCGACTCGCGCCTCGGCCCGGACGAACTGGAACGCGCGAAGGCGGCGGGTCTCGAGATCCTCACCGCGTGCGTCGAGGCCGGTGGTTCGATCACCGGCGAGCATGGGGTCGGCATGGAGAAGAACTGCTACATGCCGCTGCAGTTCCGCCCGGCCGATCTCGCAGCGATGCGTCGCGTCAAGGACGCGTTCGATCCCGACGGCCTCATGAATCCCGGCAAGATCTTTCCTACACCCAGTCGCTGCCGTGAGTTCGCCTTCGCCGCGACCGCGCGGTGAGCGCGACCGTGACCCGCGTCATCCCGGCAGATGCCGCCGAGTGCGCGCGAATCCTGGCGGAGTCCGCGCGCGATCGGCGCACGGTCCGCATTGTCGGGTCGGGGACCAAGTCATACATCGGAGACGTTGCGCCTACGGACATCGAGGTCGGTACCTCACGGCTCGCTGGCGTGATCGACCACGAGCCGGCCGATCTCACAGTGACAGTCGGCGCCGGCATGCGCGTGGCCGACGTGGCGCTGCTACTCGAGCGCGCGGGTCAGTTCCTGCCCCTGGATCCGCCGCACGCCGATCAGGCGACCATCGGAGGCGTGATCGCCGCGAACTCCAATGGCTTCTGGCGTGCGCGCTACGGCGCCGTGCGCGATCTCCTCATCGGGACGCGCGTCGCGCTCGCCGACGGCACCGTCGCGCGCGCGGGCGGCCGTGTCGTGAAAAACGTCGCCGGGTACGACCTCGACAAGCTGCTCGCCGGGTCGTTCGGGACGCTCGGCGTGATCGTCGAGGCGACGCTCAGGGTCCTTCCCGTCCCGGCCGCGAGCGACGGACTCCTCGTACGTTTCGTCCGTTCCTCGGACGCGTTCGCCGCCGCCGATGCGATCGTCCGCGGGGCCTCGCGAGTCGAGACCTGCGTCGTCGAGCGCAGTGAAGGGACCGCGTGGCGACTCGCCATGCAGGCGCGTGGAAGCGCGCCGACGGTAAAGCGCGCGATCGAGGACGCTCAGCGCGAAGCCGCGGCACGCCAGGGCGAAGCGCGTGATCTCGGTGACGCCATCGGCGCGCTTCGCGAGCTTCCGGCGCGCGCGACCGAGGGCGCGCTCGTTCGCGTCGCGCTGCCTATCGCCGCGTCCTCCGCGTTCGCCGAGACCGCCGCCCTGCTCGGAAGTCTCGACGCGCTCGTGGCCGACGCCGCGAGCGGAGTCATCCGTGTGCACCTTCTCGGCGACGACGATGCCGTCGTCCGCGACGCGGAAGCGCTGCTGGTCGCCGCGCGGGTGGTCGGCGGCGGTGGTCGCATCGAGCGTCGGGCCGAGCACCTTCGCTCGCGTCTTTCGACCTGGCCGACCCGACCCAACGGAGATTTCCTCATGCGTCGCCTCAAAGAGGCTTTCGATCCGGCTGGCATCCTCGAACCCGGGCGCTCGGCCTTCGCGTGACGGGACCAATGCCGCTCCCCTACCCGAACGCGGACGCGCCGTCGGAAGAGCTGATCTCAGCGTGCGTGCACTGCGGCTTCTGCTTGCCGACCTGCCCCACCTTCGCCGTCCTCGGCGTCGAGATGGACTCGCCGCGCGGACGCATCCGGCTCATGAAGACCGTGTGGGAGCACCGCCTCGGCGCGGATTCGCCAGGCCTTGAGGATCACATCTCCAAGTGCCTGGACTGCCGCGCGTGCGAGACCGCGTGCCCGTCCGGCGTCGAGTACGGGAAGCTCGTCGAGGGCGCGCGTTCGCAGATCGTTGTCGCGCGTCCACGATCCCCGATCGAGCGACTCATCCGCACCGCGGCGTTCGAGTGGCTCCTGCCGCATCGACGCGCGCTCGGGACGTTCGCGACGCTGTCCATCGCCGCCAAGCGCCTTGGGATCGGTTCGCTCATGCGCGCGACCCGCCTACCCGTTGCACGGCGCATGGCGGATCTGCTCGACCTGTTACCCGATCGCGCGACCGCCGCAGCGACCGCATCGACAACGCCGGCCCGTGGGGAACGGCGCGGCCGCGTCGCGATGCTCCAGGGCTGCGTGATGGGGAGCGTATTCGGCGCCACGAACGGCGCGACGGCTCGGGTACTCGCGCGAAATGGCGTCGAGGTGGTGGCGACGGTCGGACAGACGTGCTGCGGCGCCCTGCACGCGCACGCCGGGGAACGCGAGCTGGCCCGCGACCTCGCGAGACGGAATATCGCCGCGTTCGAACGGGTCGCCGCCGACGCTGTGATCGTGAACGCGGCCGGCTGTGGCGCCGCGATGAAGGAATACGGCTGGCTTCTGAAGGACGATCCGGAGTGGTCAGCGCGCGCATCCGCGTTTGCCGCGAAGGTGAAGGACGCGACCGAGTTCCTCGGCGACCTCGGGATGAGCGAGCGGCCGGGAACGCTCTCCGGCCGGGTCACCTGGGACGATCCCTGTCACCTGCTCCACGGACAGAAGATCCGCGAGCAGCCACGCGCTCTGCTCGCCGCGATACCCGGGCTGGAGGTCGTACCGCTGGAGGAAGCGGACTGGTGCTGCGGCAGCGCGGGCACGTACAACGTCACGCAGCCCGACCTCGCGCGCTCGATCCTCGAGCGGAAGGTCGCGAACATCGTTCGCACCGGCGCGGACACGGTCGTGACGGCGAACCCCGGCTGCCTCATGCAGATCCAAAGCGGTCTGCGACAGGCCGGATCGAACGTGCGCGTCGTGCATCTCGTCGACCTCTTGGACGAGGCGTATCGCGCGCGCTGATCGGCGCCAACCCTAAACTTCGCGCGTTCTGGAGTGCCGGGAAGTCTGGTCGGCAGGGAGATTCGCTTGACCGATCCGATCCTGGTGGTCCGCGCGGCGGTGGCGCTCCTGGCGGTGGCGACCATCGTTGCGGCCGTTGCTCGGCGAGCGTCGCTCCCGGACTCGATCGTGCTCGTCGTCGCCGGGCTGTTGGGCGCGAATCTCTTTCCCGAGATCGCCCTGGCGGTCACGCCCGGCCTGGTGCTGGGTGTGTTCGTCCCCGGTCTGGTATTCGCGGCCGCGTACTCGATCGACTGGACCGACCTGCGCCCGGTCCTCGGCCCGATCCTCGCGCTCGCGATCCCTGGGGTGCTCGCCTCGGCCGTCATCGTCGCCTTCGCCTTGCGTCTCGGAGTCGGGCTTCCGCTCGAGCTTGCGTTCGTCGTGGGCGCGATCACCGCGGCGACCGATCCGGTCGCGGTCGTGGCGACGATGCGGCGGCTCGACGTGCCGCGTGGACTGCGGACGATCGTCGACGGCGAGAGCCTACTCAACGATGGCACGGGCCTCGTGCTCTTCGCGCTTGCCGTACGGGCGGTCGAGGTGGGTGTCGGCACGAGCGAAGCGGTCGTCCTGTTCGTAGGAACGATCGCGGTGAGCGGAGTGGTCGGCGTCGCCGGCGGGCTGGTCGCGGCACGAGTCATCCGAGCCACGAACGAGCGCACGATCCAGCTCGCCGTGTCGCTCGTCACCGCGTACGGGACCTACCAGCTGGCCGACGTCGTCGGACTCTCCGGGATCCTCGCCACGGTGGTGGCCGGGATCGCGCTCGGCAGCCGCATGCGACGAACGGCGGGGTCGGACGCATTGGTGCGCGAGATAGAAGATCTCTGGGACGTCGTCGC
>JALYLL010000381.1 GCA_030774255.1 Chloroflexota bacterium
GCCGGGAGCGCGCCGCCGGCGACGAGCAGCGCCGCGATCGCCACCAGCGCAGTCGCCGCATACACAGCGGGGAGATAAGCCCAGAACGCATAGAACCCGAACGCGGTCCCGACGAACACGAGCCACCCCACCGCGAGCGTCAGGGTCACCACCGCGGGCGAGCCCGCGACCTTCAGCGGAGCGCCCGGGATGGTCGCCGCGGCGATGAACAAGCCGGCCGCAAGAACGAGACCTCCGACGAGCGAGACGACCGGCGCGTGCACGTACCAGAGCAGCGCGGCACCCGCGACGAGCGCGATCGCGGCGGCCACGCCGCGCGGGTGACGGCGGGAAAGTGCCAGCGACCCCGCAGCCAGACCGAGTCCGAGAAGCACCATGCCGAGCTGGGTGGCTCGCGGCGGCTCGGGTCCGAGCCCCAGTCCGCTCGCAAGCGCCACTTGCGCTCCGTTCGTAGCCCCTGTCTCGGCGACAAGGAACAGCGCCGGCAAGGCGATGAGCGCGAGCGCGCCTCGGGCGTCCGGCCGCGTCCACGTCCGTGCGCCGCCCATCGCGGCGACTCCGGCCGCGAGGAAGACGAGCGCCGCCACGAGAACGAGGGGCGCGGCGAGCGTCAGATTCAGGTCAATGAGCGGCACCGTGCGGAATGCGGCGCGCAGGACGAGATCCGCCGAGAACGCGATCGGAAGGGCGACGGCGACTGGGGACTGGCGATCCGGCGGCCGCGAGGCGTGGAGCAGCGCCAGCCACCACGTTCCGCCGGCGATCCCGACGACCGAGAGCGCGAGGTCGGCGATGTTGTTGCGCGATACGGTCGCGACCAGCGTCGCGATCCCGAGCATCGCCGCGCTCATGCCGACGCTCCGCTTCGGACCAAGCCGCCAGCCCACGATCGGCGAAAGAAACGCGGTCCCGAAGACGGCCGTCGCCATGATGGCGAGGGTCGTGTTCGACTGGCCAAAGAACGTCAGTTGGAACGTGGACGAAAACGTCCGGATGTCGGCGATGAGAAAGAGGAGGCCGATGACCGCGAAGGTCACCTCGCCGACCATTGGCGAGGGAGTGTATGGCTAGCGCTTCGTGCGCCAGGCCTCCGTGAGTCGCGACGCGGTCTCATTGACCAGATCGCGCACTTTCACGATGGTGCTGAAACCGGGCTCATCCGCCATCGGCCCCACCACCAGCGCCCCGACGACGTCGCCGGAGACCGTGATCGGGATGATCGTCGAGCGGCCGCCCTGCACGAGCCGCTCGAGCGTCGCGGCACCGTCAGCGTCGCGCAGCGGGTGCACGAGCTCGTCGAGCGTTGGGGAGGTGACGATCCGCCCCTCGCGGCACGCGCGGGCGATCGCGTTGTATCGGTCCGAAAGCTCGATCGTAAAGCGGCCGACGGAGATCCCGAGAGCGTAGTCAAGCTCTCGTGCCGCCGACGAGTTCGAGATGAGCTCGCCCCGCAGCAGGCCTGCGGCCGGGTCGACGCCGACCATAAAGGTCGTGGGCAGACCGATTTCGGCGCACTTCGTCACGAGGTCGTTGAGGATCTGGTCGGTGGTGGGCGCATCGGCCGTCGAGACCGGGGCGGAGGAGGGAGCCGCGGCGACCGGCGGGAGGACGACGGCCGCCGCGGACTCCGAAGGGGAAAGACTTGGTTGGAAGCGCGCGGCGCGCCGCACCGCGGCGAGCCGATCGCTGGAAACCTCGATGACCCTGAGCACGAGACGTGTCGCGTGATCGGAGAAACCGTTGTCGCCGAACACCTGAAGTGTCGCGACGCCGAAGACCTCGTCCGCCGCGAGGAGCGGGTACTGAAGAACGGAGATCTTGCGCGCCTCGACCCCTTCGGGGCCACGCACGCCGATCTCGCGAATGAAGCTGTGCCAGCGCCGATCGCGGCGCGCCGCGTAGCAGTCGGGTCCGTCGTCGACGGATTGACGTCCCATCTCCGCGGAGTCGGGGTCCGCGCCGACCACCTTGTACCGGTACGCGACCTCGCGCCGCACGCTGTTGAAGAGCGCGACCGAGAATCCATCGACGCCGGCGATCGCGGTGACCGCGTCGCGAAGGACGCGACCGATCGATTTCGCATCGGTGAGCTCGTCGAGCGCGCGCGCCACTTCATCGACGACCTGGCGGTCGCGCTCGTCCTGTTCGTCCTTCGGATCGAGCACCGGCTCGGATTCGGC
>JALYLL010000382.1 GCA_030774255.1 Chloroflexota bacterium
GCGCGCGCCGCGGCGACGCCGCCGCATTTCTGCAGCTTCACGTTGATGCCGTCGCACGCGCCGACAAGGCCGGCGACGTCGCTCGCGCGGACCGCAGCTTCGTCGGCAACGATCGGCAGCGGCGACGCCTCGCGCACACGGCGCAGACCTGCGATGTCCTTCGGGTCGATCGGCTGCTCGACGAACTCGAGGTCGAACGGAACGAGGCTCGCAATCCGCCCCGGCGCCTCGTCCGCGGTCCAGGCAGCGTTCGGATCGACGCGGATCGTTCCGGAGAAACGCTCGCGGATCGCCCTCAGCGCCGCAACGTCGTCGCCTTGGCCGAGCTTGACCTTCAGCACCGTGAAGCCCTCCGCCGCGGCTTTCGCGGCGCGCTCGGCCATCACCGATGGCTCTGCGATCCCGATCGTGAACGACGTGGGCGGCGGCTCGCCGGCAGCAAGCCCGAGGAAATCGCGAAGCGTCACACCCGCTGCCTGCGACGCGCGGTCGTGGGCGAGCACGTCGATCGCGCAGCAGGCCGCCCCGCCGTGCGGAAACCGCTTCTCGAGGGCCGCGTTCAGGCTCGTCAGATCGAGCGGATCCTCAGAGAGCGCATCGATCGCCCCCCGGATATCGCGCTCGACGGATTCCGGCGTTTCGCCGAAGAAGGCGTCCGGCACGCCCTCGCCGCGCGACACGCGGTCGCCCTCATGCAGCTCGACCAGCACGACCTTCTTCGTCGTGTGTGTCGCGCGGCTGATCGCGAACGGAACCGCGAGGTGAAGCTCAAGCGTACGGATCGTGACGTTCACGCGGGCACGCCTTCACGGAGTGCGCTGGCGAGGCGGTCGGCCCCGGCCGCGCCCTCGCGGATCGGGTCGGCGGTCGGCAGCCCGGTTTCGAGAGCGGCGCTGTGAATCAGCGCGCGGGCGAACTTCTCATCTGCGTCGGCTGTGTTCAGTGCGACCGCGACGACGCGCGCCCGCGGGTAGCCGGGAGGATGCCGCCACGATGCGGCCTCTTCGTAGATTCGGACGCACTCCCGCAGGTTGCGGATCGGTAGCCCCTCTCGCTCAAAGCCCTTGACACTCATCCGGGTCGGGTTGTGGCAGAGGACCATGACGTTCGGCGCGGCCCCGTGGAGCAACCCGAGGGTCACGCCCGAGAAACCCGGGTGCGTGAGAGACCCCTGCCCTTCGACGATCACCCAGTCGACCCGCTCCGCGGCCTCGCGGACCATGAGCTCCGCCGCGCCGGCGATGAAGTCCGCGACGACCGCGTCGACCGCGATCCCGGCGCCGGCGATCGCGATCCCGGTCTGTCCGGTCGCGACGAACTCAACGCGCTCGCCCGCACGGCGGAGGGCCGCGACGATCTCGAGGGACGCCGTCATCTTGCCGACGGCGGCGTCCGATCCGACCGTAAGGACGACCCGCGCGCCATCGCGCCGACCCCGATGACCGCCGATCGGCAGATCCGCCGGCGGCTCGCGGAGCTCGCGCACCTTCGCATGGCCACGCTCGGCCGCGGCGGCGAGCTCGGGATCCGCAAGGACGCGCTCGTGGAGCCCGTTCCAGACCTCGACGCCGCGATCGAGCGCGCGCGCGAGCGCCGGTCGATAACGGTCGGGGATGCGACCTCCGGCCGCGGCGGTGCCGATGAGGAGGACCGTCGCGCCGTGCGCGAACGCATCCTCCACGCTCGCGACGACCGGCACTCCCGCTCCAACCCCGACATACTCGGCCGCGTCCTTCCCCGCCCTGGTCGAATCGACGACGGCGACGACATCGAACGACGCGTACCGCAGCACTCCGATCGCGGTCTTCGCCGTGGCGCGCGTGAACTGGCCCTCTGCGAGGATCGCGACCTTCATCGGCCTCCGAGGTCGCGGCCCTGACGCAAGAAGCGACCATGCCGCTCGCGCGCCGTCTCACCGGAGTCGAGGGCGACTCCGCCGTTCACGATCACGTAGTCGATCCCGACCGGGTAACGGTGCGGGTCCTCGTATGTCGCCGCATCGATCACACGCGCCGGATCGAAGACGACGAGGTCGGCCCACGCGCCTTCTCGCACCACGCCCCGGTCGTGCACGCGCGGGCGCGACGCGGTCAGCGACGTCATCTTGCGAACGGCGTCCTCGAGCGCAAGCACGTTCTCGTCACGCGCGTACCGGCCGAGAACGCGCGGGAACGTCCCGTACGAACGCGGGTGCGGTTTGCCGAACGAAAGGGGACCGTAGGGCGCGTTCGCGCGCGAATCGCTGCCGATGCAGACCCACTCCTTCGCCATGACGTAGCGCACGTCGCCCTCGCTCATCGAGTGGTGGACGATGTCGACCGCACCGTCGTGCTCGACGAGCGCGTCGCAGGACCACTCGAGCGGATCGCGTCCCGCCTCGTCGGCGAGCTGCTGCACGCTCTTCCCCGCCCACTCCGGATGGAGGCGCGCCCGCGCGACGACGATGCGGTCGAAGGCGCGGCCGGTCTCGACCTCCTCGTTCCGGATCCGCGCTCGCACGGTCGGATCGCGAAGACGCTCGCACATCTTCGCGGTCCCGCCCTCGTGGACCCAGTTCGGGATGGTGACCGCGAGGCCCGTCGACGACGCGGTGTACGGGTACTGGTCCGCTGTGACGTCGACGCCCTCGCCGCGGGCGCGCTCGATCAGCGCGGTCGACTCCTTGACCTTGCCCCAGTTCTTCTGTCCCGACGCCTTGTGATGCGAGAGCTCGACGCGCACGCCGGACCGGCGACCGATCTCGAGGTTCTCTTCGACCGCATCCAGGAGCTTCGTGGACTCGTTGCGGATGTGGCTCGCGTAGAGGCCACCCTTTTCGCGCACGATCTCGCACAGGGCCGCGAGCTCGTCGGTCGTCCCGAACGCGCTCGGCGGGTAGATGAGCCCCGACGCGAGCCCGATCGCGCCTTCGTCCATCGACGTCGCAAGAAGGGCGCGCATCCGGGCCAGCTCGTCCTTCGTCGGTGCGCGGTCGTCCGCGCCCATCACGCAGGACCGGAGCGTGCCGTGGCCCACGAACGAGCACACATTGATGGCGGGCTTGACCCGGTCGACGGCATCGGCGTACTCGCCGAAGGAGGACCAGGTCCGCTGCACGTTGAGGCGCGAGAGCTCCCGGTCGAGCTCCGCCTCGGCGAGGCCGCTCACCGGCGCCGACGAGCCGCCGCAGTTCCCGCAGACGACGAGTGTCACGCCCATGTGCAGCGCACTCTCGAGCGCGTCGTTCACGAACATCGCCTCGTCTGAGTGCGAGTGAATGTCGATGAAGCCTGGTGTGATGACCTGATCCTTCGCTTCGATGACCCGCGCGCCGTCTTTCCCGAGGTCGGCGCCGATCGCCGCGATGCGCCCGCCCGCTATGGCGACATCCGCGCGCCTGCCGGGCGCTCCGGTCCCGTCGATGACCGTTCCGCCGCGAACAAGGAGGTCGGTCACGAGTGCCGTCGCTCGCGTCCCTGCCCGCGCTCCTTTCGTTTCGCGACGACAAGGAGCTTGCGAGACTGCGCGTCCGCGGGGTTCCCGTCGTAGTCGCCATGCAGCGTCTCGATGACGAAGCCAGCTTCAGAGAAGAGCAGCGCCACCTCGCGTCGATAGAGGTAATGCAGCGTCGTCGTACCACCTATGCGCCGGACCGTTCCGTCGTCGGTCGCCTCGTCGTACCAGATGCGTTGCGTCACTCCGTCGACGTTGGCCCGGCTCGACGACAACTTCTGTACCGCGCGAGCGCTCTCCGGGTCCACACGCTCCCACTCGTCGACGACGCCTCCATCGAGGCCGACGACGACCTCAGGATCCGGCTGGAAGACATCGATCGCGAAACGGCCCTTCGGTGCGAGGTGCTCACGCACACGTGCCAAGCAGGACCAACGATCGTCCGGGTCGAGCATGAGGAACGAGTTGAGCGCGACGAAGATGAGCGCGAAGGCCTCGTTGAACGAGAACGCGCGCATGTCACCCTCGACCCAGCGGACCTCGACGCCCGCTCGGCGCGCGCGGCGCTCGGCGCGCTCGAGCATCGCGCCGGAGCGGTCCAGACCGACGATGTGATGACCCTCCTGCGCGATGGGCACGGTGATTCGGCCGGTGCCGCAGCCGAGCTCGAGGATCGGCCCGCCCGTCCGGCGTGCGAGGCCGCTGAACCACTCGACGTCCGGCCCGCCTTCGAGCGGCGCGACGTCGAGGTCGTACAGCGCCGCGAGGCGCGCGGCATCGGAGGGGTCGCGCTCGGCGCCCTGCCAGTCACGCGGCTCGGCCGTCACGACCAATCTCCGGCTGCGCCGGAGACACGCTCGAGGCTGGCCACGCCTCGCTGCGCTCGGCTAACGGGGGCCCCTGCCCCCTCGCTCCTCACGGCAAAGCCGCTCGTCGCTCGTCTCCATGTGCCTCCTTCGCGCGTTTCAGGAGCGCTGGTTCGCTGAACACGTCCACGGCGGTCATCGCGAGCGCCTTCGCCGCTAAGTGCATGGTCTCGAGCGCGCGCGGCGCTCGCGCCGCATCGGTGAACGCGATGGAGTGCCCGGGCACCGGCCCTTCGGTGATCGAGAGGAACGGGTGAATGCCCGGGATCACGGAAGTCACGTTCCCCATGTCCGTGGATCCGTGCGTGTCCGCGGGCCGTCGCGCCTGCATCGTGCGCCCGAGCGTCCGCACGTTCTCGGCGAAGGCCTCCGCGAGCGGACGGTTGGTGCTAACGACCTCGCAGACGTCGCTCCACGTCGGGCGGATCTCGGTGCCGGTCGCCAGAGCGGCGCCTTCGAAGCACGCGAGGACACGGCGGCGAAGATCGGCAAGGTACGTGTTGTCGGGCGAACGGACCATGAGTCTCGCGGCGGCGCGGTCGGGGATGATGTTCGCTGCCTTTCCGCCATCGGTGATGATCCCGTGGATCCGCGAATCGCTGCGTACCAGTAGACGGAGCGCCGACATCGCGGTCCAACCGAGCACGAGCCCGTCGAGCGCGTTGACGCCATCGTGCGGCTCGGCCGCCGCGTGCGCGGCTTTTCCCAAAAGCTCGACGTCGAGGTTGACCATCGCGAGCATGAGTGGATCGATCTCGTCGCGGTCGCCGGGGTGATACATGAGGGCAGCGTCCACGCTCTCGAATGCACCGCCCTTCATGAGCTGGACCTTGCCGTTGCCGCGTTCCTCGGCGGGACAGCCGATGATGCGCACCCGCCCCCGGACGCCGTCGAGCGTGTCGCGAAGTGCGAGGAACGCACCGACAGCCGCCGTTCCCATGAGGTTGTGGCCGCAGCCATGGCCGATTCCCGGCAGCGCGTCGTATTCGCCGAGGATGGCGACGAGCGGACCACCCGATCCGGCCTCCGCGACGAACGCGGTCTCGAGGCCGCCGGCCCCGCGTTCGACCGAGACCTTCTCGGACTCGAGGTAATCCGCGAGCGAGCTCGACGCGAAGCGCTCCTCGAATGCGAGCTCGGGCCGGGCGTGGATCGCAAGCGCGAGCCGGTCGAGCGCCTGCGCGCGCGCCTCGACGCGCTCGGAGATCCGCTTCTTACGCGCCGCGGCGTCCAACCCGTCCTGAGGCTACCCCGAACGCGCTACCGGACGCGCGCTGAGAACGAGCTCGGCCAGGACGAAACCCGCGACGACGAATCCGCCCGTGATGAGACTCAACCCGTCGATGGCGCGAAGAAGACCGAGCGCCGCGACGAGCGCGCCGACCTCGACGCCGCGACGGACCGCCCGAGCCGTCTGCGGCCGGCGGCGGCGCGGACGCACGAGCGCGGCATCCCTCTGCTCGACGGCCACCCCGACGAGCGCGACCCCGCAGGCGATCGCGACGGCCGCGCTACCGACGACGGCGGCGACGGCGAGCGGCTCGGTCGGATCGCGGGTCAGCAACAGGAAAACGACGCCGGCGAGAGCCGCCAGGCCACCCAGCGCGAGCAGCTGCTTGGTCAGCTGTCCTCGACCTTCGGTCGCGGCTCCATTCGCAGAGGAAGCGCGACCTGCTCACCGCCTGCGGCGATCGGAGCCTGCGCGAGCGTCTCGATCGCGCTCGAAGCTCTCGACAGCGCGCGGTCGGTCTCGTCGAATTTCTTCGTCGCGTTTTCGAGATGACGGCCGAGCTGGTCGTGGAGCTCGACGAATCGTTCGAACTCGCGTCGGACCGCCGCAACTCCCTGCTGAAGCTCCCGTGTTCGCTCCTGCATCGCGAGTCCGCGAACGCCGAGCGCCACGACCTGGAGATACGCGAGGAGCGTGTTCGGAGAAGCAGGGATGACCTTGCGCTCAGCGCAGTACGCGCGCAGATCGGGCTCCCCCTCCTCTTCGCGCAGCACGAGGTCGTAATAGATGGACTCCGAGGGGATGTACATGACGGCGAAGTCGATCGTCCCATCCGCCGGGGACACATAGCGGCCGACCGCGTCGACGTGTCGCCGGACCTGCTGGAGGAAGGCACGCTTCTTCGCGCGACGCTCCGCCTCGTCGACGGCCTTGGCGAGCGCGTTCCAGGTCTCGTTCGGGAACTTCGCATCGATCGGCACGATGCGGCCGGCGTAGCGGACGATGGCGTCGACGCGCGAACCGTCCTTGTACGTGTACTGGACCTCGTAGGCTCCCGCGGGCAGGGCGTCGTGGAGGAGCCGCTCCAAAAGCAGCTCGCCGAATCCACCGCGGGCCTTCGGGGCACGGAGGAGGTCCTGCAACGAGCCGATGTCCTTGGCCAGGTCCCCGATCCGTTGGCTCTGCTCGCCCAGGCTGCCCAGCTGCCGCGAGAGATCGGTGAGCGTGCGGTGGGTCGTGCCGGCCTGCGTCGCCATCTGCTGCTCGGTCGCGCCGAGCGAACGACTGAGGTCCGAGCGCAGCTCTCCAACTGAGCGCGCGAGAAGCTCGACCTGTCCCTGCATCCCCTGCTGCGCCGTCTGCAGCTCCGCACGCAGGCCATCCCGAAGAGCCGATCCGTCATCGCGCCGGAGGCGCGCGCTCATGACAACGACCGCGGCGATTGCCGCGAGCCCGACGACGAGCGAAACGATGGCCACGAAGATCGAAGCGTCCACGGCGGCGATTGTCGGTGTCCGCTTTCGTTAGCACAAGTGTTCGAAGCGGACGTTCTACGAGCGCGGCGACGGCCAGAGCG
>JALYLL010000383.1 GCA_030774255.1 Chloroflexota bacterium
GCCATCCCGTGCCCGGTGAACCCCGCATTCACGAACACGCCGCTGCCCAGGAGTCCGACGTACGGCAGCGCGTCGTGCGAGAAGCCCATCGTTCCAGCCCAGCGATGCGTGACCTTCGCTTCGGGGCAATGCTCGCGGAGGAAGCCCTCGAGCTGCTGCTGGATGCGCGGCGTCGTCTGCTCCTCCTCGCCGACCTCTTCGTCCGCAGCCGTGTCGCGCCACCCGCCGACGAGCACGCTGCCGTCGGCGCGCTGGCGCCAGTAGCGGTAGCCGCGGTTGGCGTAGGCGGGCCGCTCGAAAACGCGGCGCGCGACGGGTGCGGTAGCGAGCATCTGGCCGCGCACCGGCCGAATCCGCAAGCCCACGAGATGCCGCGAGTACGCGTTCACGCAGACGACGACGGCGCCCGCCCGCACCCGCGCGCGGTCCGTACGGACCTCGCCCTTCGACACGGCGATCGCGCGGGTTGCATCGTGGATGCGGGCGCCGGCCGCAACCGCGGCACCGGCAAGCGCGCGAACGTAGCGCACCGGATGCAGCTCGCCGTCCTCCTCGTAGATGGCCGCGCGGTCCTCCGGCGCGAGTCGGACGCGCACACGCTCCTTCTTCAGCCATTCGGCGCTCTCGAGGACCTCCGCCCATTCCTCGTCGTCGCCTGCGATCTGGATCGAGCCGTTCCAGGCGAGGTCGCATGCGATGCGTTCTCGGTCGACGATCGCGCGGACGAGCTCCTGGTTGTGTCTGGTGAACCGCCAGACGCGCAGCGCACGGTCCTCGCCGTAATGGCGCCGGGCGGCGACGAAGTTTTCGGCGACGCCAGCCAGTAGGAAACCGGCATTCCGTCCGCTCGCGGCTTCGGCGACCGCCCGAGCGTCGACGACGACGACCTTTGCTCCGGTCCGCGACACGCTGTATGCGGTCGCGACACCGGCGATGCCCGCGCCGACGATCGCCACGTCGGCGGTCGTGTTCTCGTCGAGCGGCGGGTGAATATCGGGCGCGATTTCATCGAGCCAGATGCTGGTCATTCCGGTACGAGGATCGGCGTCGACGTCGCCGGCTAGTGGCGCGGCGGCGCGAGTTGCCGCTGGATGGCGAGCATGTCGAGCCATGCGTTCTCGCGTGAGATAAGGCCGTCGCGGAACTCGAAGAGGTGCAGCAGCCGGAAGCGCACCGGCCGCCCGTACCCTTCGAGGTCGTATGGGCGGCCGTGCGCGTAGCCCTCGACGATCGATTCATCGACCGCGAATTCGTCGCCGTACAAGCGGCGCACCGGGATCACGTTCGCGTGCTCGAGGTCGGAGAGGAACTCGCGGTAAAAGATGCCGATCGCGGCCTTTCCTGTGATCGGATTCGGTTCCCGGCCGACGGCGTCGTGCTCGATGTCTTCGTTGTACGTCGCGAGGATCGCGTTAATGTCCCGCTTCTGCTCCGCCGCGAAGTGGCGCTCGAGGATCTGATCGATCTCGTCGCGCGTCATGTCACGAGCTACGGCTCCGGCGCGATGGGTCTCGAAGGCGAGAGGTCAGGCTGCGGTGCGAAGACGAAGCGGTACGAGAGCGCCGCGATGGCCGCACCGATGAGCGGCCCGACGAAGTACACGTACCAGTTGTCGTAGAAGCCAGCCGGGACCGCCGTGCCGAACCAGCGCGCCGGGTTCATCGCGGCACCGGTGATCGGACCGCCGGCGAGGATGTCCGCCGCCACCATCAGCCCGATCCCGAAGCCACCGATGCGCGGCGCGAGCGGCGAGACCGCGGTGCCGAAGACCGCCCAGAGCAGGAAGATGGTGAGGATCGCCTCTACGACGATCCCGGCGGTCACCGTGACGCCGCCACCGAGGCCCGGGGTTCCGATGTGGGTCCGCGCGAGCGCGCTCGGATCGAACTCGAACGCGTAGCGCAACGCGAAGCCCGCGATGAGCGCCCCCACCGCTTGCGCAATCCAATAGGTCGGCACGCGTGGCCACGGATGCTTGCCCGCGATCGCGAGCCCGAAGGTGACCGCAGGGTTGAAGTGGCCGCCCGAGAGACCTCCGAACGAGGAAACCGCGACCGAAAGTCCGAGGCCGTGCGCGAGGGCGATGGCCACCAGGTTGTCGCCGCCCGTCGCGACGATCGCACCGGCGCCGACGAAGAAGAACAGAAAAGTCCCCGCGACCTCGGCCAGCAACGCGCGCACGTGGCCCGTCATCCGGCGGCTATTCTGCACACATGGCCGACTTCCGCCCGGTCGAGGCGAACAAGGGGCACATCCTCATGATCCATCCGGCGTCCGCCGAGACGCCGATCGAGGACGCCAACGCCGAATGGATCGAGGTTATCGCCGACCTGTCGAGCGATTTCGCGAACTGGCGCCTCCA
>JALYLL010000384.1 GCA_030774255.1 Chloroflexota bacterium
CGAAGGGCGTGCGCGCCGAAATGGCCGTTCTCGGTGGCGCGCGCGAGATAGAGCCGCAGCGCTACGCGGTGCTCGTCGACCGGATCAGCCACGAGGTCCCGTATTACCGCGCTCACCTGAAGAGCGCCGCGCTGCAGGGGACCGTGGTCGTGAACGACCCGTTCTGGTGGGAAGCCGACGAGAAGTTCTTCGAGTGCACGCTCGCGCGCATGCTCGGCGTCTCGGTGCCGAAGACCGTAGCCCTGCCGAACAAGTCGTACATCCCTGACATCTCCGACCAGTCGCTGCGCAACCTGCAATACCCGCTCGATTGGGACTCGCTCATCGAATACACGGGGCTCCCCGCGATCCTCAAGCCGAACACCGGCGGCGGGTGGAAGGACGTTTATCGCGTCGACACGAAGGAGGAGCTCATCTGGGCCTACGACCAGTCCGGCGGGCTTTCGCCCGGATACCGGCCGAAGACGATGATCCTTCAGGAGTTCATCAAGTGGGAGGACTACATCCGCTGCATTGCGATCGGGCGGAAGGATGTCCTTCCGATCCGGTATGACCCCACGGCGCCGTTCCAGGAGCGCTATGTCATCAGCCGGCCGGTCGAAGGCGATCTGCGAACCCGCGCCATCCTCAATGCGATCCGTCTCACCGACGCGCTGGGGTACGACATGGACACCGTCGAGTTCGCGGTCCGCGACGGTGAGCTCTACGCGATCGATTGGCTCAATCCCGCGCCGGATTTCGACAGCTTCTCGATAAAAGAGGACAACTTCGCGTGGGTCCTCGAGAAAATGAGCGATCTCGTCATCGCGTATGCCACGGGGCAGGCGGAGCCGCCGTGGAAGGGGGAGCATCGGTGGTGGCGGCACGTGCGTTAGCGCGACGGCGGCCGCCCTCGGCGGTGCGCGACCCAGTGGTCACGTACCACGAGCTCCTGGAGGATCCGGGGCTCGCTGAGGCGAGCGCGTCCGTGCTCACCGAAGGCCAGCGGAAACGCAGGCTCGTCTTCGGCGATCGGCCCCTCTGTGTCTCGCTCCGGCCCAACCTCGTCAGCGATTGGCAGTATGCGACCGTCAACGAGGCATCCCAGACGATCTATGCGGCGCTCGGTAGGCTCGAGCGGGCGCTGCTCGCCGACGAGGACCTCCGGCGTGAGCTCGACCTCGACCCGCAGGAAGAGGCGCTCGCGCTGCGCGATCCTGGCTTCCGCGCGGCGTCGCCCTCGGCGCGGCTCGACGGCTTCATCGGGGAGGACTGCGTCATTCGCTTCGTCGAATACAACGCGGAATCACCCGCAGGCATGGCCTATAACGACGAGCTCGCGCAGGTCTTCGCCGCGTTGCCGGTCATGAAGAAGTTCCGCGAGAAGTTCCCCTGCAGCATGGTTCCCACGCGCGGCCGCCAGCTCGCGGCGATGCTGCGCGCGCACCGCTCGCGGTCCGAGCGCTTGCCCGCGATCGCGATCGTCGACTGGCGCGGTCTACCGACACTCACCGAGTTCGAGATGTTCCAGCGGTACTTCGAGTCGCGTGGGGTCTCGACCGTGATCTGCGCACCCGATGATCTGACCTATTCGAGGGGAACGCTTCGCGCGCGGGGCAAGGCGATCAACCTCGTCTACCGGCGTGTACTGACGAGCGAGCTCCTCGCAAAGGACGAGATCTCGCGGCCGCTCGTCCGCGCGTACCTCGAAGGAGCCGTGACCGTCGTGAACAGCTTCCGCGCGAAGCTCCTTCACAAGAAGATGAGCTTCGCCCTCCTGTCCGACGACCGTTACGCCGCGCTCTACACGGTGCCGCAGCGCGCCGCGATCGCGAAGCACATTCCGTGGACGCGCAAGATCCGCGAAGGGCACACGACGTACGCCGGGAAGGTCGTCGACCTTGGTGACTTCGTCATCGCGCACCGCGATCGGCTGGTCCTTAAGCCGAACGACGAGTACGGCGGCAAGGGCGTCATTCTCGGATGGACGATCGACCAGCACGAGTGGGAGCAGTCCTTCCTTGCGGCGCTCGCGGGCTCGTACGTGGTGCAGGAGCGCGTCGACGTCCCGCGCCATCCCTTCCCTGTCATCCTCGGACGAATGCACTTCCTCGACCTTTCGATCGACCACAACCCCTACCTCTTCTGGGGTGGGGTCTCAGGTTGTCTTGCGCGCGTGTCGTCGAGCGCGCTACTGAACGTGACCGCGGGCGCAGGGAGCGTCGTGCCGACCTACGTCATAGCCGGTGGACCGATAGGTGCGCCGGAGCGAAGCGCCGCGCGGAGCGACGCATGAGGGCGACAAACGTGCCGCGCCTGACGATCGGGATCGAGGAGGAGTTCCAGATCGTCGACGGCGACGGGCAGCTCAAGAGCGCCAGCGAGACGCTCCTTGCCGCAGCGTGGCCGCGCTTGGGGGACCAGATCAAACCCGAGATGATGCAGTCGGTCATCGAGGCGGGGACAAAGATATGCGCCGACATCGGCGAGGCGCGCGACGAGATCACGACTCTGCGCGGCACGCTCGCCGCGCTGCTGCAGCCGGTGGGTCTGCGGATCGCTTCGGCGGGTACGCACCCGTTCTCGCACTGGCAGGACCAGCAGGTCACCGAGCAGGAGCGCTACAAGATACTTGAGGACGAGCTGCAGGACGTCATCCGCGAGCTCCTCATCTTCGGCATGCACGTCCACGTCGGCATCCCGGATCGCGAGGGGCGGATCGAGGTGATGAACGAGGCGCGCTATTTCCTTCCGCACCTCCTCGCGATCTCGACGTCCTCGCCGTTCTGGCTCGCCCGCAACACCGGACTGAAGTCCTATCGCCAGGTCATCTGGGGCCGCTTCCCGCGCACCGGGATCCCGCCGCACTTCTCGAGCTACGACGAGTACGAGAACTTCGTCGAGCTTCTCGTGAAGACGAGGTCGATCGACAACGGCCGGAAGATCTGGTGGGATCTGCGGCCGCACGCGGTCTTCCCCACGATCGAGTTCC
>JALYLL010000385.1 GCA_030774255.1 Chloroflexota bacterium
AACCGAGCCAGCCGGCTGAAGGCGGAGGCAGCGAGGCGTTGCCTGCGAGCAGGATCTGCGCGAGATAGCCGCCAACGAATGAACCGACGATGCCCAGAACGATGGTCGCGGCCCAGCCCATCGGGTCTCGCCCGGGCATCAGGAACCGTGCGATGGCCACGCGGACGCGAGACGGAGGGCTAGGCGGCGTGGCGCTATCGTCGCGAGGCCGCGGGCGCCGCCTCCTTGCTGAGGGCTTCCGTCACCTTCTGGATGTTGTCGGCGCCCACGACGACGCGGTTGTTGGTCGCCACATAGGTCAGGTTCACGTTCACGTTTGCGTCGGCGATGCGGCGGTAAAGGCTCGCGGACGTTCCCGGCTTGTCCTCGACGTCAATAACGACGACCTGCTGTTCGGTGCTGACCTTGAAGCCGGCCGACTCGAGAGCGCGCCGTGTCGCCTGCGCGTCTTTCGTGAGTATGTGGAGAATTCCCTCGCCCCCGCAGGGGATTCCGGCACCGCCTTCGAGGTTGATGCCGGCTTTCGCGATCGCCTCGGTGGCCTTTGCGAGGGTTCCCGGGCGGTCCGCGAGGGTGATCGTCAAGTCCTGCATCGTTTGCATTGGTACCTCCCCAAAATGCCAGGCCGCGCTAGCCCTCCGCTCGAAAGCAACATAGTCCTGAGCTCCGACGGCGAACAGAGACTTATCCACATCCCGCGCGGGACTGCGCCGACTCAATGAGCGTTATCGCGAGCACTCGGCGAAAGATCCGAAAGCGAGTTAAAGGGTGGGATCTCGTCCGCGTGCTTCAGGTACGGGAAATTGCACCCGCTCTCCGCGAGCCGCGCGACTTATCGCGTAAATCGCGTAAGAAGTTGTTCCCACAGCTGGCCGCACCGCTGGGCCCCGGCCGGTCCCCACGCGCACTTCCGCTCAGTGATCGTCTTACCTTCGGCCTTATGGATCGCGCCGCGGCTCGCACCGCTCATACCGAGAGCAGACGGTCAAAGAACGAGCGATAGCGCTGCAAGGCGACGCGCAGGTCCTCCGTAGAGAGCTTCCCTGATTGCTCCAGCTCGGCTTCCAAATCCTTCTGCTGGTCCGCGAACACTTTGGCGAGCTTCTGGATGACCTCGGCGACGAGCTTGTCAGCTGCCTCGACCGACTCGCGTGGTGCATCGACGAAACGGCCTTGAACGTCCTGCCATTGCCTGCGATAGCCCTCGGCGTCCTTCTCGGCGAAAAGCGGCGTCGACTGGGTCGTGTGTTCGCCGGGGCGTCGTTCGGCGACGACGGTGAGCAGCTCCGGCGCGGCCGTCGTTTCAGTTTCGGTGGTCTCGGGCGTCTCGGTGGCGGACCGCTCGTCGCCCGTCGTGCGATCTTGGGTTTTCATCGTGTGACCTCCGTTCGATGCGCTTCGTCCTCATCGACTGCGGGCTCGGTCGGGCCCAGCTCAGTGTTGAGCAGTTCGTCAAAAAGGGTGCGGTAGTGGACCAAGGCCTCGCGAAGGTCCTCGGTACTGAGCTTGCCTGGACGGGTGACGATGCCATGCGCCTCACGGTAGTGCTCCACGACGAGGGGGTGGTCGACTGAAATGTCCGCGGCGCGCTGCTCGAACTCTCCCATCGGGTAGCCCCGCGTTCCCATGAGCTGACCGACCAGCCGGTCCGCCGCCCCGACCGCGCCGGGCGGGTCGTCGACGAATCGCGCCTGCACGGTCTTCCACTCGCTTGCGAAGCGCGCGTGCTCCTCAGGCAAGAGTGGACGGATCTGCAACCGCTCGACTCGCTTCACCCGATCGCCGAGCACGGCCTCGGCCTTCCGCGTGTCGCCGGATTCGCCGACGGCGCGGCCGTACTCCGGTCCGAACCGCTCGCGGAGTGCTTGCGACCGACGCTGTCGTAGCACAGCCCACACGACGGCCGCGATCACGACGACCGCGATCACCATCGCCACGATGAGCATGGTCTGATCCATGACACGACCTCCTCTTGGTAGGTCTTGGGGTAGGTCGGGCTGCACCTTCGGTGCCACGATTCTCGGGGGGGCACGCGATGTGGGAGCGTTGCATGGCAGCCAGTACATCGGCTTGCGCTTCGCATGTACGCGGCCGCTTCGGCTCGGCGGGGAGGCCATGATTGTCGAGGCAAAATTGCAGCTCCTCTGCGTCGGAAGGGGCTGCCATTGATCTATGAGCCGCGCGAAATGATCGATTCGATGGAGCGCCTCGCTCGCTCCGACGCGGCGATCCCAGGTCGACTCGCGATGACCTTGACCTCACGTGTACCGAGCCTCAGGACAGCGAGCCCCTAGCCTGGGGCCCGGTCTATGGCTTCGTGATTGAGTAGCTTGCGGAGTCGGTGCCTGCATTCCGGAGCGCAACAGCTCAATCGCCATCCGCTAGCCCAGAGGCCGCCAGGCGGGCCCCGACGCGACGCGAAACCACGACTCGCATGCGCGTTCAACTGCTATGACTGGACAGAGAGACCTCCGTCGCGAGGTCATGACCAAACCGTCATGTCTTCGCTCACCCCGCCACTCACCATGTTGTCGCCCGCCGAATTCAAGAAAACCGGCTGGCACGAATGGCGTCGCGTCAGTGTCGGGAATCAAGAAAGGAGGCATTCGATGCAGGACAAAGCGCGTGGCGAAACCGACGAGATCGAGGGCAAGGCAAAGGAAGAGGTCGGAAAGCTCCGAGGCGATCCGACCAAACAAGTCGAAGGCAAGCTCCAGCAGGGCAAGGGCGAGGCCGAAGAGACGATCGGCGACGCCAAAGAGAAGTTCGACCACCGCTAGGACGACAGGCTAAGTCGAGGGCGAAGCCGCGGCGTTCAGGCTTGCACCAGTCGGCGGTCAGCTGGTTTGCCGATAACGCGCGCCAGACTCTGGCGCGAGCCTTCGTCGGTGCCGTCACGGCCGCGTGAGCGGAGACGTGCGCACCAGGAGTCGAACGACCGCGGCGGGACCCTCGGGCGCCGTGACGAATTCCCGCGCAGCCCACACGCCGCGCGTCACGACGAGGAGGAAGAGCGGGACCAACTTCGTCTCGAGACCCGGGCAGAACCGCCGGGGATCCAAGAGACCGGCGACCGATGAATTGGTCATGACGAGAGCGACCACAAGTGACGCGATGCAGGGAGACTTCTGCCCTGAGCTCGCGAAAACCCGCGCCAGAGGCGACGGCGGGAATCGAACCCGCGATGAAGGTTTTGCAG
>JALYLL010000386.1 GCA_030774255.1 Chloroflexota bacterium
GCAAGAAGTTCCCCGACTACTTCGGGAAGGACAAGAACGGCGTCCAGCTGCCCTACCTCGATGGCTACAAGGCCCTGATCATCACCGACGCGAACGCCGAAGTGAATGCGATCCGCAGCAAGCAGGCTGCGATCGAGTTCCGCGGCTTCACCCCGCAGCAGCGTGACACCCTCTCGAGCGCCCTCGGCACCTCGCTGGCAATCCAGGAAGCGCCGTGGATCTGCGTGAACTACGTCGTCCCGAACACCAAGAAGCCGCCGTTCGACGACGTCCGCGTGCGCCAGGCGCTCACGCTCGCGATCGACCGGTACGCCGGCAGCACCGCTCTGCAGAAGATCACGATCGTGAAGGACGTCGGCGGGCTCATGCGGCCGAAGGGTCCGTTCGCCCAGGCCGACGCGGACCTTCAGAAGATCGCGGGCTTCGGCACCGACGGCGCCGCCAACAAGGCGAAGGCGAAGCAGCTCCTCGCCGATGCCGGCCAGTCGAACCTCACCTTCAAATTCCTCAACCGCAACATCACGACGCCGTACGAGCCGGTCGCACTCTTCGTGCTCGACCAGTGGAAGCAGATCGGCATCAACGCGACGCACGACGTGAAGGAGACCTCCGCGTACCAGGCCGACCTGCGCGCCGGCAACTTCGAAGTCGCACTCGACTTCAACTGCGACTTCCTCGACGAGCCCGACCTGCAGCTTGCCAAGTTCTGGTCCGCCTCGGGTCTGGGCAAGGGTCTCAACTTCGCGTACTACGACGACCCGACGCTCGACAAGATGATCGACGGCCAGAGCCGCGAGACCGATCCGGCCAAACGGAAGACGCTCGTCGGCGACATCGAGAAGTACGCGATGGACACGAAGGCCTACCAGTACCCGGTGCTCTGGTGGTATCGGATCATCCCGTACCTCAACACCGTGCGCGGGTGGCGCATCGGATCGAACCACTACACCAACCAGGACCTCGAGACCGTCTGGCTGGGGAAATAACGGCGAACTAGCGGACTAGCGGGAGCCGTCCGAGACTTACCGGATGCGCCGGTACGTCGTCGGGCGGCTCCTGCTCATGATCCCGACGCTCATCGGGGTCGCGATCCTGACGTTCGTCATCATGCGTGCGGTCCCCGGCGACATCGTCGCCCTCAAGTACGCCGGGTCCCCGGTGCCTCAGTCGGTCATCGATGAGGAACGCCACCAGCTCGGCCTCGACAAGCCGATGTGGGTGCAGTTCACCGACTGGATGGGCGAGATCGCGCACCTCGATCTCGGCACCTCGCTCTGGACCGGCCATTCGGTCGTCGACGAGATCGTGGTCCGCTTCCCGCTCTCGCTCGAGCTGGCGATCATCGCCACCCTCCTCGCCGTCGTGATCGCCATTCCCCTCGGAGTCGTCGCCGCGGTACGGCAGGACAGCTGGGTGGACTACGCGATCCGGATCTTCTCGATCGGCGGTCTCGCGATGCCGAGCTTCTGGATCGGCCTTCTCATGGTGCTCGCGACGATCACGTTCTTCGGGTGGGCCCCGCCCCTGGTCTTCACGGCGATCACCGAAGATCCCATAGCGAACCTCTCGCAGATGATCCTTCCCGCGCTTTCGGTCGGCTATCGGTACTCGGCCGTCTCGATGCGCATGACGCGATCGACCGTGCTCGAGGTCCTGCGCGAGGATTACGTCCGAACGGCGCGCGCAAAGGGCGTGCGCGAGAGCCTGGTCGTGATGCGACACGCGCTGCGCAACGCGCTCCTTCCGGTCATCACAGTCGTCAGCCTCGAGTTCGCGTTCCTCATCGGCGGCCTCGTCGTGACGGAACAGGTCTTCAACCTGAACGGCATCGGCAAGCTGCTCGTCGACGCCGTGGCACACCGGGACTACACGCTCATCCAGGCCCTGGTGCTGCTGCTCGCGGCGGTGTTCGTGCTCATCAACTTCGTCGTCGACATGGTCTACGTCGTCCTCGACCCGCGGATCCGGTACTCATGACGGAGCTGGCGAGCGCGGCGGTGCGCGATTCCGACGACGTCGCCAAGCGCCGCTACCTCGAGTCGACCGGGCCTCGCCGGTTCGCGCGCTTCTGGGCCGATTTCATCCGACGGCGTCCACTCGGGACGGCGGGGGCGGTCCTCATCATCGTCATGCTGCTCACGGCCGCGCTCGCGGACCGGATCGCCCCGTACGACCCGACCGCGTTCAACTTCGGCGACCTCCTCCAGGGCCCGTCGCTCCAGCATCTCCTCGGCACCGATCCGTTCGGACGCGACGTGTTCACGCGGATCGTCTACGGCTCGCGGACCGCGCTCCTCGTCGGGTTCACCGCCTCGTTCGTCGGGTGCACGCTGGGACTAGTGCTGGGTGTGGTCGGCGCGTACCTGGGCGGACGGGTGGACCAGCTCATCCAGCGCCTCATGGACGTCCTGCTCAGCTTCCCGCTCATCGTCATCGCCATCGCGGTCGTCGCTGCGCTCGGGACCGGCGAGGGCAAGATCGGCAACGTCATCGCCGCCATCACCGTTCCGATCATTCCGCGCGTCGCGCGAGTCGTCCGCTCGAGCGCGCTCGGGATCGTGAACATGCCGTACATCGAAGCGACGCGCGCGGTCGGCTCGGGTGCGGTCCGGATCATGTTCCGACACATCGCGCCGAACGTTTTTGCGCCGTACCTGATCATGCTCACCGCGTTCCTGGGAC
>JALYLL010000387.1 GCA_030774255.1 Chloroflexota bacterium
CTCTCGAGGAGGAACGCGCCGCCGAGCGGGCGCAGCTTCGCGAACGCGGACACCGGTGTCTCGAGGTCGGCGAGGCGCTCGCGCACCACCGGCACGAGCTCGCGGACCGCATTTTTCGTCGTCACCACCGTCGTCATGGCCTGCCTCCCGCCAAAACAAAAACCCTCGCCCGTTCACGGGACGAGGGCTCGTGGTGCCACCCGATCTTGGCCCGCCATCGCTGGCGGACCCTCAGCCTCCGCAGTCACGGAGCGCCCCTTGATAACGGAGGGCTTCCGGGCATCCCTAGAACGACCGTTTTCAGGATGCCGTCTCGCGGGACCCATTCGCGCCGCTTCCGCCGCCCGGGCTTTCACCTCTTCCCGGTTCTCTATCGGTTTTCCGCGGCCTAATCGCTCCCGCTCGAGCGACGTTGGCCAAAACTGTAGCACCGGGGGTAGGGGCCCCGACGGGGCAGTGGCCCCGCAGCACCCGGCTTTGGGCTCAAGCGGCCGCCGCTAGATTGGAATGCGTGAGATCAGTGCGCGGCGGCGGCCGTCCCGCGGGGCCTATGGCCGTGCGTTCCACGCTTCCGACCCACACCGCCGCGGACATCCGCGAGGTCCTCGCCGGCCTGCCCTCGGCGACAGGCTACCGCGTCACGGTCAAGCCACTCCGCTACCGGACGGCGCCGCATCTCCAGGCGTTCACATACTGGGACGAGCCCGAGATCGTGCTGCAGGTGCCCGAACCGTTCCGCCCGTTCCGCGAGATGGTCGACCTCGGCTCCGACGGCACGCCGATCGTCCTCTTCCGGACCCGTCGGGAAGTCATCCGTTTCCTCTACCTTCACGAGTTCTGCCACTGGTGGCTCTATCTGACCCACGGATGGGGCTCGAGCGCTGAGATCGCGTGCGACCGCTACGCCTTCGCGAATTACCGCCGGCGCGGGCAGGTGCGACCGCCCGGCCTCCGCTCGCGAGGCGACACAGCCGCGTAGTCAGCCGCGCGGCGCGCGCGCGACCTCGATGAGTCCCTCGAGCGTCACCGTCGCCACGTGGACCGTCGTGGCAGTCACGACGAGGTTGTGGTGCCGCACCAGCGCATTGAGCTCCGCGATCGCCTGCGTCAGTTCGGCGCGGACACGAGCGTCGGCCTCGCTCGTGCGCGCGACCTCCGCCACGATGCGCTCGCCGGGCAGGAGTTCGAGGAGCGCCTTGCGGCGCTCGAGCCAGACCAGGTGTGCGCGCAAGCGCATGACGATCCGCGTCCGGCGCTCGGTGATGTCGCGCCGCAAATCTGCCCAGAGCGGCCGCGCACCCGAGGTGCGGAACACGTGACGCGCGGCCCAGGCTTCGCTCGCCTCAGCGTCCGGATCCTGTGGAAGCGGTTGTCCTTCGCCGGGCAATCCGGACAGTTCGCCGGCTTCCTGGAGCTCGCGGATCCGAGCCTCCACCCCCATCTCGATGCGACGGAGCTTCGACTCGATGTTCTCGTCGGTCAGGCGAGACGCTCCACGACGGCGCCCGAAGGCGTGACGGCGACGGCGGTCGGCACGAGGACCACGCCGTACTTGCGTGCGAGCTCGGGACGTCGCGAGACGTCGACCGTCAACACGGTGCGTCCCGACGCGCGGAGCTCGGCCTCGAGAGAACGACAGTCCGTGCAGAGGGGATGCGTGAACTCGACCACGATCTCGCCGCTGAGGCTCGAAGCGCCGAGCTCGGCGAGGTCTACGGAATCGATGCGCCGCGCGCGAACGCCACGGAGGCGCGCCGCGAAGCGATAGATCTCGCAGCCGACGCAGAGGCCGGTGGTCGCTGCGAGGAGCGCGAGCGCGGCCACGATGAGGCCGAGTGCTTGGCCGACGACGGTCAGGCCAACGAGATACCCGACGGTCGCCGCGCTGAGAAAGACCGCGCCGACGACGTTCGCGAACCGCGGCGGTCGGCTGTCCTCGATCGGGCCCTCGCCGATGCGCGGCTGGATGACCTCGAAGTACAGAAGGCACGGCAGGCAATAGCGGCGTCCGAACAGAAGGCCGATCGCGAGCTGGCCGGCGAGGAC
The DNA here is from genome assembly GCA_030774255.1 of Chloroflexota bacterium. Taxonomy (GTDB): domain Bacteria; phylum Chloroflexota; class Limnocylindria; order P2-11E; family P2-11E; genus 3-1-20CM-2-70-9. The sequence continues at coordinate 2,047 of JALYLL010000387.1, forward strand.
CCCGAGGATCGGCCACCAGCCCGTAGCGACGGCGAGGAGCGAGAGCGTTCCGACGATCGCCTGGTTCGTCCGGGGGGCGCGCGCGTCGATGACGTCGGTGTCGCGGTACGGGTCAGCTTTTCGGATCACTCGGTCCCCCTCGCTCAATTCCGAGTTTAGCGCTCGGAATTCGCCGGATGGCTACTTGTGTGCGAGTGGCACTGTGGCGAGGGCCGTATAGCGCGGCCCCTTGGGCGAGAGAACGCTCTGGACGACCGCGATCTCGCTGACGTCGAACCGGAGGCTCGGAATCGCAAGGTCTTCGAGCGCCGCTCCCACCGTCTTCGCTTCCGCCGCGCTCGCGTCCTCGGCGACGCGGGCGAGCGTCAGGTGCGGCGCGAGAGGGCGGTCATCGAAATGAAGCGCCCGGCTCCGCAGACCGGCGTGCACCCCCTCCCCGAGCGTCACCACGCTCGCTTCGCCGTCGGCGATCCCGAGCCACACGACGCGCGGCCGGCCGCGCTCGGGAAACCGGCCCGCGCGATCGAACGACAGCGTGAATGGGGAGACGAGCGCGGCGGCTTCCTTCGCCGCAGCGGTGACATCGTCAAGCCGCTCATCCGGCGTCTGGCCGAGGAACGCGAGCGTGAGGTGCAGGTCTTCCGCTTTCACGCGGCGCAGCGCCGGCAGCGAAGTCGGCAGGATTTCAAATGCGCGCGCGGCGAGGTCAGGCGGCAGCGGTATCGCGAGGAAGAGGCGCACGCCCCGACGGTACTGCGGCGGTTAGAAGGAGGCGGCGCGCACCTGGTCGCCCACGAGGAGCGCCAGGAAAGCGGCACCGAGCAGCACCGTGAACGCCCAAAGAGCGGCGACACGCACCGGCTCACTGCGCTCCGCACGGGCAAGTGTTGTGACGATCAGCTCAGGCATCGCTAGGGGTTACAAGCAATTGGCGTGCCGTTTGTTGCGGGTGAGCGCTTGCTAAGCCGGTGTCGGTGCTGGCGCGGGCCCCTTGCCCTTCTCATTTTTTTCACGCCGGCGCTCTTCTCCTGCCGGTGCGCCCGGGGGCGGCGGCTGATCCGGAGTCGACGCGGCGACCGGCACGCCCGAGTCGGGCTCGCCATCGAAGAGCTTGTTGAACTCGTCCGACTCGAGGGTCTCCTGTTCGATGAGCTTGCTAACGACGAGGTCGAGCTTGTCGCGGTTGTTCGTTAGAACCTCATACGCCCTCTGGCGGGCACGGTCGACGATGTCGTGGACCTCGGAGTCGATGATCTTCGCGACGTCCTCCGAGTAATTGCGCTCTTCCTGGATCTGTCGGCCGAGGAAGATGAGCTCGTCGGTCTTGCCGTATTGGAGCGGCCCGAGCTTCTCGCTCATGCCGAACTTGGTGACCATCTGGCGAGCCATCTCGGTAGCCTTCTCGATGTCGTTCGAGGCGCCCGTCGTGGCGTCCCCGCCCAGGTGGAGCTGCTCGGCGACCCAGCCGCCAAGGGCTGCGGCGATGTCGTCCTCGAATTCCTTGCGGGTCCGGAAGTAGCGGTCCTCCTGCGGAAGCGACCAGGTGACCCCCATGGCCATACCCCGCGCAACGACCGAGATCTTGTGCACCGGGTTGGTGTGCTTGAGGAGCTTGAAGCAGAGCGCATGGCCGGCCTCGTGGTAGGCCACGATCCACTTCTCCTTCTCGGTAATGACGCGGGAGCGCCGTTCCGGCCCCAGCGCGACCTTCTCCAGAGCCTCTTCGAAGTCGATCTGGCCGATCTGCTTCTTGTTGCGGCGGGCGGCCAGGATCGCGGCTTCGTTCACGACGTTCGCGAGGTCCGCGCCCGAGAAGCCTGGCGAGATCTGGCCGATCCGGAGCAGGTCGACGTTCTTGTCCAGCGGCTTGCCGCGGACGTGCACGTCGAGGATGGCCTTACGGCCCTTGATGTCGGGTCGGTCGAGCACCACCTGGCGGTCGAAGCGGCCCGGACGAAGCAGGGCCGGGTCGAGGACGTCGGGCCGGTTCGTCGCCGCGACGACGATGACGTTCGTTCCCGTGTCGAATCCGTCCATTTCGACGAGGATCTGGTTCAGGGTCTGCTCGCGCTCGTCGTGCGAGCCGCCGAGGCCCGCGCCGCGCTGGCGGCCGACCGCGTCGATCTCGTCGATAAACACGATGCACGGCGCGTTGCGCTTCGCCTGGTCGAAGAGGTCCCGCACGCGGCTCGCGCCGACGCCCACGAACATCTCGACGAACTCGGAGCCCGAGATCGAGAAGAACGGCACGCCCGCCTCGCCGGCGACGGCGCGCGCGAGCATGGTCTTGCCAGTACCGGGCGGACCGACGAGCAGCACGCCGCGCGGTATGCGCGCGCCGAGCGATGAGAACTTCTCCGGATATTTCAGGAACTCGACCACCTCGGTGAGCTCCTGCTTGGCTTCCTCGACGCCGGCCACGTCGTCGAACGTGACCGTCGGCTTGTTACCGATGAACATGCGAGCGCGGCTCTTTCCGAACGAGAGCGCCTGGTTATTCGTCCCCTGCGCCTGTCGCATCATGTAGAAGAAGAACCCGCCGATCAGTAGGACCGGCAAGAGGCTCAGAACGATCGAGCCCACCACCGACAACGTCTGGCTGTTCTCCTGGAACTTGAGCGCGACCTGGTCCGACGCGAGATGCGTCGAGTTGTAGTCCTGGACCGTCTTCGAAAGGATCGTGTCCGGCTCGGGCACGGTCGTCTGTTCCTTGTGTGTGTCACTGTCCTTGAACTGCAGGGTCGCCTTGTTGGCGACGATGGCCACGCTCTTGATGCGGCCGGCATTGACGTCCTGCTGGGCCTGGCTGATATCGACCTCGGGGACCGACGGAGACTGCGACCGGTAGGCGTACAGGAGCGCGAGCCCCATCACCACCAGGAGCAGCGTCAGGATGCCGTTCTTGAAGATCCGATTGTCGAGATTCAGTTCGAGGGCCCTTTCCGCGGTCGGGTTGCGACCGAGTCCACTTTCGATGCTACCTGTCTAACGCGTGTAGTCCAAAGCTCAATTCCAAAATGCGCCGGAGCCGCTACCGCAAGGCGTGTTCCGCCGGGCTCTTTCGGCGGTTCGGTGAGCCCGGGAACCCACCAAACGCCGTCTTCGCTCGCAATAACGGGCCAGCGGCTCCGCTGCGACGCGGGGATTTTCGCGTCCGTGAACAGATCCTGAAGCTTCTTTCGGTGCCCGCTGGTCGCCATCCGATCGCCGTCGAGGCGCTGCCGGACGACCAGCTTTCTTAGGAGCTTCTTCGGAACCTCGGCCTCCTGCCCGCCATTCGCGCGCCCGCCAAGGACGAGGCGCCAGTCGTTCCAAATTATCTCCTGCCCGAGCTCCAGCGAGGACGCCGGATCGCTCGATTCGACGGGTCTGTCGCAAACGATACGAAGGAGACCGTACTCGCGGATCGCGCGGCCGCCGGGCAGATCGAGCGAGCTCGAGCCGTCTTCGGTCGCGGCCAGGCTCTCGAGCGCTTTGCGGTGTCGCGCGCCCAGCACGCGACCGGTCGCATCGCGCCATGCGAGCGCGAGCGCGCGGCTTCGGACGGCGGGTCCGAGGGCGGCGATGAGGATCGCCTCGTTGTCCCGGGCGCGCACGAGCGCGCTTGCGATATCGAAATCATCTTCGATTTGCAGCTGCGCGGCGACTTCGGCGAAACGGGCGATCGCTTCGCTGGCTCGTGGGTTGATCTTCGCAAGCTTCGGAAGGACCTCGAGGCGGACGCGGTTGCGTGCGAACTTGAGCGACCGGTTCGTGGGGTCGATCCGCGGGCGGATCCGCGCCGCCCGGCAGACCGCGACCGTGTCCTTGCGCCCGATCGCGAGGAGCGGCCGCGCGATCCCTTCGCGCAGCGGTCGCATGCCAGCGAGGCCGGCGAGTCCGGATCCTCGCGTGAGATGCAGGAGAACGGTCTCGGCCTGGTCGTCGCGGGTGTGGCCGGTGGCGATGGCGGTCGCTCCGATCTCACTCGCGGAACGGCGGAGGAACTCATACCGCGCGATCCGTGCGGCGTCCTCAGTCTTGGTCGGCTTCTCGGCGCGACCGACGCGGATCGGCGCGCCGATACGGTTGGCGAGCTTCGCGACAAAGTCGGCGTCTTCCGCGCTCTGCTTGGGGCGCGTTCGGTGATCGAAATGGGCAACGTGGACCACGAGACCGAGCTCGTCGGCGAGGTCCGCGAGGATCAGGAGGAGCGCGGTCGAGTCGGCGCCGCCGGAGACCGCCACGACGACAGGGCCCGGCGTGAAGATTTCATGCGCGCGGATGTAGTCGCGCACTGTCGCCCGGGTCGCGGAAGGCGTCACTGGTGGCTGGGGTGGGGATCGGACCCACGAACCTGCCGGTTATGAGTCGGCTGCTCTACCACTGAGCTACCCAGCCGTACGACACGATTCTACGGTCGCGGATGGTCAGTCTCGCTTAGCCGACCGGTGGATCTTCCACCGATGGTGCGTCGGAATCTGTCCCAACTCACCCGCCTTCGCGGTCCTCGGAGGCGAGGCGGGCGCGGAATTCATCCTCTGTCAGCAGACGCTTCCGTGTGTTGCACCGCCGGCAGGCGGGCAGGATGTTTTCGATGTAATTCGTACCGCCTCGAGCCAGGGGGACGCGGTGGTCAGGCTCGAGGGGCCCATCCGTCCCGCAGTACGTGCAACGGAATCCGTGCGCTTTGAGTAGCGCCATCCACTCCTCGGTCGTGTAGTCGCCCTCCGCAGCCAACTCGCGACTTCGTCGTCGCGCGCTGATCGCTTGTCGCAATTCCCGGTGCGCACGGATGTAGGCGGCGAAGTAGGGCGCTAGACGCTCCTTGTGGCGGGCGTAGTAGTCGCGCCCCGCAGCGTTGTGCTTGTCCGGATGCCGCCTCCTCCACCGCCGCATTGCGTCGCGGGCCTGCTGGGGATTTCGCCGCATCCACTCGCGGCCGTATTCGCGACGTCGCTCCGGATCGAGGTATGGCATCGCCGATACATAGCAAAGAGGGGAGTTCGTGCCAATAGGACTTCACGAAGGACCGGCTGAGTGTGATAAGACGAGTCTGTTGCGGGGGAAGTGTGTGAGTTCACCACATAGCGGACAGATGTCTCAGGACATCGTGGACACCCAAGCTGGCGAGGGGGTGTTGCGATGGGCCTGGGACGGTACGTGGTGGACGCGGTCGTGCTGGAGGGGCGCAGTCCGAGCGAGCTCGCCAAGACGCACGGGGTGTCGCGCAGCTGGATCTATGAGCTCGTCGCGCGGTACCGCCAGGGTGGGTACCCGGCACTCGAGCCGCGATCGCGCCGGCCGCGCTCCTGCGGGCACGAGGTCGGGCCCAAGGTCCAGGCCCTCGTCCTCAAGCTGCGGCGAGAGCTCGCCGCGGCGGGCCACGACGCTGGCGCCCAGACCATCGTCCACCACCTCGCGCGCCGACTGAAGCACACGGTCCCCTCGGTCACCACGGTCTGGCGGATCCTTCATCGCCACGGGCTCATCACGCCCCAGCCACACAAGCGGCCGCGATCCTCGTTCACTCGCTTCGAGGCGCAGCTGCCCAATGAGCTCTGGCAGACCGACGCCACGCATTGGACCCTCGGCGATGGAACGACGGCCGAGATCGTCAACCTCATCGACGATCACTCGCGCTTGGCGCTCGCGTCGGTCGCGTTCCCAACCGTGAAGGCGGCCGACGTCGTGGAGGTGTTCTTCACCGCGGCCAGCGCGCACGGCCTGCCCGCCGCGCTCCTGAGCGACAACGGCGCTGTCTTTTCCGGCGGCTCGCGCGGCGGCACCGTGCTCCTTGAAACCGAGCTGGCGCGTCTCGGGATCCGCTGCATCCATTCCACGCCGTACCACCCGCAGACCTGCGGCAAGGTGGAGCGATTCCACCAGACCCAGAAGAGATTTCTCGCCAAGCAGCCTGTGGCCAAATCCCTGGCGCACCTGCAGCTCCTGCTCGACAGCTTCCGCACCTACTACAACCAGCGCCGCCCGCACCGTGCGCTGGCCCTGCGCACGCCGCTGGTCGCGTTCAACGCGCGGCTTCGGGCCAAGCCGGAGCTCGTCCCGACGACGACGCAGTTTCGCGTGCGCCACGACAAGGTGGATAGCTGCGGCCGCGTCACCCTGCGCTATCAGAGCCAGCTCCGCCACATCTACATCGGTCGTGCGCACAAGGGCGAGCGGATCCGACTGCTGATCGCCGAGCCAAATGTCCGCATCGTCCGGGAGGACGGTCAGCTGCTACGCGAGCTGACGCTCGATCCGAGCCGTCGCTATTTCGGCGCACGGACACCTGTCCACAATGTCGTGAGACAGGTGTCCTCGATGTCCTGAGACATCACACTGCGGGGAGGGAGGGATTCGAACCCTCGAAGGCGCCTTACGGCATCCTTACGGGTTTAGCAAACCCGCGCACTAGGCCAACTATGCGACCTCCCCGTGAGGTCACCAAACCCAGGAGCGAGTCTACCCGTGCTGGCCCGGTCAGGCGAGAGGCGACCCGCCCCTCCCACGACGAGTGGCGACGACGTGCGCGATCGCGGCGAGCGCGATCTCTTCAGGGGTCTGCGCTCCGAGGTCGAGTCCGACCGGCGTATGCACGCGTGCAAGCGATCGGTCGGAGATTCCCGCGGCGCGCAGCTCATCGAGCAGTCCGCCGGTGTGCCGACGGCTCCCCATCATCCCGAGATACGGCGCCTCCGATAGCAGAAGGATGCGCAAAGCCGCCTGCGAGAACTCGCGATCGTGCCCAGCGATGACGACGTAGCTCTCGGGGCCCATGCGCAGCCGAGTGAGCTCCTTGGCGTTCCGCACGACGATGCGCTCGTCGGGTTCCGGCGCGTCGGACGGACCCATCGAGACCACGCGGATCGTGAATCCGAGGACCTTGCCGATCGTCGCGAGCGCGCGTGCGACCGGACCCGTGCCGATCACGATCAGCTCGGGCCGCGCGGTCGATCCAGGGACCGTTTCCCCCGGTGCGAATGGCCGGACCTCGACGCGGATGCGCGATGCATCGTCCCAGTCGTACGTGCGCTCGAGGCGGACACGCTCGCGCAGCGCGCGCGTCG